>DKVI01000106.1 GCA_002491115.1 Lachnospiraceae bacterium UBA7182
AAAGACCTGCATGGTGCGGATGGCTCCCATTTAACATCCTGGCGCCATCCCTTTTTCAAAGAATATATATGATCACAACGATAAACCGGCAGGGTTACATCCCTGCCGGTGGCTTTCCGCGCCCTGTTCTTTTTATTTCTTTGGCAAACATTTGTATGTATTTGCAATCCATTCATCAAATTTTTGACCCTTTTCAAATTCCATTACATCATACATTTCTGCCGCGATTGTTTTGAACGCTTCCTTGAATAATTGTAAATCTAATTCTTCCATTGATTTTTCACGTTTGATACGCAGAAAAACTTCAGTAACGTCTTTTGTCTTAAAACCAATATTTTTACGTCCTAAGCGAACAGGCTTTCCGCGATAAATAATCCCCATATCTTGTGCTGCTCTAAATGCTTCCTCTTTAACTTTATAAACTTTGTCATGGAGAGCAAGACGAATGATAACATCTCTTGATTGTTGACAATCATATTGTTTTAGTTTATTCAACGCAGCAAGCCTGATTTTCCATGATGATCTATTGTTTGCGTCTTTGACAAGCCGACTGATATTAGCTGGTGTTCCTTTTGTCATATACTATCAAATCCTTTCAAAAATATCGTTATCTAACGTCAGCTTTATGTAAGCCATCCCTGCGCCCATGTACTCCTGTACACCTATCTCTTTTGCCCCTGGTTCTCTGGGCTGTTCATGGACGGCAGCCCGGCGGCGGTAAGTACATCCCGCCAGACCCGGAACCGTTCTTTTAATGCTGAGGCATCCGGCACTTCCTTTTTAGACGGGGAATGGCCCAGCGCTTCATACGCTTTTATCACAGGAAGCAGCAATTCTCTGTCCTTCTCTGTCAGGGCATCGCCGCGCTTCCAGAATTTTTCTCCCTGATGGTATGCTTCCCACCGTCTTCTGTTATAATACCTTTTTTCATGTTTTTCCATCATCTCTGTTTTTTTCCTTTAACTTCGTATTGTAGCATAATTTAAAAAAATTTGCCGTAACAAACGGTTCATTTCACTGAGGAGTTTCGAGCAGCTGGTATATTTCTGCGAATGCTTAAGCGTACTTGATCAATTCGCAACAAATGATAAAAATAACCATAGGATTCCAGAGTTACTTTTTACTTTCATATGCCGGCTGCCCCATCAAGGACATATACCTAGACATGGAAGAATCGTCAAGACCCGGCCCGAACGCACTGCCACGGAACGCATCAACAGCCACATCCCTATTCGCTATTGAGTTTCCGGGATCGCTCCTGGGATCTTTCCAGAATTCAATCACCTGCAGGTGTCCGGACAGTCTCACTTTCACAATTGCTTTACAATGCATGAAATCCCGATTTTTAAAACATCTACTTTCAACCGGTTCTTCAGGCAGTACTGGTGCATACGCCCGCCCGGAAGACAACGAATCAGCACGCCGCTCTCCCTGCTCACAATATTTTCCCCGATTTTATAGGGGTCCTGCCAGAACTCAATCTCCTTAAGCTTCATGCACCCTCTGAATGCATTTGCGCCGATCTCCAGCCAGGCCCCTTTTACCACAGCATACTCCAACTCTTTACAGCACCGGAATGCATTCATGCCCAGGCTCTCCACTTCCTCCGGCACTTCCACATACTTAAGCCCGCTCCATTTAAAAGCCCCGTTTCCGATCACTCTCAAATCTCCGGGAAGCTCCACCTCTTCCATCGCCAGACACCAGTGAAACGCTCTTGCTCCTATCCTTTGCAAACTGTCCGGCAGCACTACCTTTTCAAAATTTCTGTTGCCGGCAAAGCACCTGACCGGAATCTCTTTCGGTATGTATTTCTGCGGGAAAAATGCCCGTTTTAGATGTCTGCATTTCATATAGGCGCCTTCCCCCAGCTCTATAAGTCCCTTCGGTATCTCCACATCTTCAATTCCCGCTTCCGCGAATGCCTGCCTGCCGACCACTTCCAAAGTATCCGGCAATTCTATATGACGCAGACAACGGCATCCCATAAAAGCTTCTTCATGAATCACTTTTACCGTCTTTGAAATCTGTACAGACGTTATCCCTTTTTTTAGATACCTCTGCCGCGGAATCACTTTTTGCCCCTTTTTTATTGTAACTTCTTTCATTGTAGATCTCCTAACTGTGTTTTTTGTCTCCGGCATTTACATGACTATATACCCAAACCTGTATTTATCTTTTTATCATGTGCTCAGAATCGTTCACGGGCGGCAGTCCGACCGACCAGGACTCCATGCACCGCCAGGCAGGCAGAAGAACCGTCTGTCCAGGTGGAAAGCGTCAGGATACGGTCGCTGACGGCCAGATCCGCATCCATCCCTTCCTCCGCCCGGTCCTGGATGTAGGATAAAAACCCGCTGTAATCCTCCGCGTCCTCGAAAACAGTCTGAAACGTGTCTTCCTCCGCATCCGACTCATACCAGGAAACAACCCTGTATGTGCAGGTCCCTTCCTGTGTGAATACCCAAAAATACGGGCTTAGCTCTTCCTCATGCATTTCGCGGATTCCTTCAAGGCCGCCGAACATACCCATATCCTGTGCGCCTCTCCCATACACGACTGTATGCATGTCGTCAAAATCATCGGACGCCATACAGTCCAGAAAAATACTCCCCGCCGCGTCCCGTTCCCCGCTGAATGTATGGCGGGCATAATACCGGTTATTATCATCCTGCAGAATGGGCCCGTTGATCCTAAGGTCCGGATAATACAGCCACCCGACCGTATCCGGATTCTGTTTTTTGAAAGGCGTAAGCTCTACCTCTGTATCCGGCAAAGGAAGCTGCGTATCAAAGCCCGCCAGGTCTTCCGCAGGTGATGCCATATCTCCCGGTGCCGCGTATTCACGCCTTTCCTGTCCGCCCTGCGAAGCGGTCCGGCAGATATTATAAATGCCAAACAGGACGATCAGGAGAGAACAGACCATCCCAATCAGGACAGGAGGCTGCGTTTTCCCTCTTACCTTCTCTTTATCCATCCCTGCCTGCCTCCGTCTCGATCAGCCCGTATTTTTTCTTAATACGCTCCAGCTTTTCCAGAAGCGGCCTGCTCATAAGCAGCAAAAAGATAACGGTCGATACCGCCTGCACCAGGTCTACCGGAAGCCCGGATATATAATAAGCAAGCAGGCTTTCCCATGTAACGGTACCGTAACTCATCAAAATACTGGCAGGGTTCATGATCCCCCCAAAGATAAAGATCACGCTCAAAAACCCGTATATGCACAAGGACAGCTTCTTCGGCTTTAAGACGCCTTTCTGAAATAAAATCCCGGCCAGAAATCCGATAATCCCATAAGAAAACATCTGCCAGGGCGTCCACGGTCCCTGCCCCATGAACATATTTGATACCATCATAATCATGCATCCGACCAGAAAACCTGCCTCTCCCCCGAAGGAGACGCCCGTCAGTATTACAACTGCGGCAATGGGTTTAAAATGCGGCAGCATATAAAAGGCCGCCCGCCCTGCCACGCCAATGGCTGCCAGGACAGAAATCACCATGATCTCACGCGCTTGGGGCTTCCTCCCTTCAAAGACCATGAAAAAGGGCGCCATGGCAAACAGTACTACAATCAGGCTGCAAAGCAGATATTTCCTGCCATGGAAATACCTGACGGAAAGGTACAGAATAAACGGCAGCGTCAACATCATAACAGCAAGGGAAACCCATGTCCTTACAGCCACTTTTCCTTTGATCACAGGGCGAATGATCATCCCGTCCAGGGGAAGCCCGTACTCTTCCAGATCATCCCCTGTATCTGTCTCATACACAGACACCTCTTCCCCGGATAAATGATTCTCCCAAAATGCGTCTATAAACCGGTCTAAAGACTCTTCCGTAAACATTCCACCACTTCCTTTCCGGTAACCGCTTCCGGAAAATAATGCCTGGCCATCCGGTTGGCAGCCGTCGTATAAAAATTATTGCCTGCGAAAAAGGCGTGCGCCTCCTTGCTTGTCACCACATTTCCCTCAAAGAAAAGACCGACCCGGTCAGAATACTCCGCCGCGAACTCCACATCATGGGATACCATCAGGATCGTAATCCCATGGGCTTTAAGCTTTTTTAAGATGCCGCCAAGCGTCTGCTTATACTCTGCATCAAGCCCTTTGGTCGGCTCGTCCAAAAGCAGAATCCTGGGACGCAGAAGAAGCACCTTTGCCAGCGCCAGCCGCTGCTGTTCCCCGCCGCTTAAATCGTAAGGATGGCGGTCTAGCAGCCCATGAAGGCCTGTCAGGTCCACGATTCCTTCCACTGCTGTCTCCTTTTTCATGGCAATCGGATACTCGGATGATTTCTTCTCTTTCGCGCCCCCGATGATGGCGTACAGATCTTCCCGCACGGTCTTTTTAATAAACATGCTCTGGGGGTTCTGAGGCAGGACGCCCAGGCAGCCCCGGTAAAGCTCCTGGTCCGAATACCTGCGGATATCCTTTCCGTTTAAAAGGATCTTCCCCCTGTAAGGCGTACGGACCCGGCTTAAAAGAGACAATGCCGTACTCTTGCCGGCGCCATTCCCTCCTGCCAGCGTGTAGAACTCGCCCTGCCTCACCCGCAGGGACAAATCCCGTACCACGTCCTGCCCGTCCCGCTCATAGCGGAACCAGATCCCCTGCATGTCGATGGCCGGAACATCAGAAACAGCGTCTTTGCCTTTTCTTTGCTGTGCCGTGCCCACAGGTGTACCCTGATCCGGACTTTTGTATACCGGTTCTTTTCCCTGCCTTGTCATAAGCTTTGTCATCCACTTACGGCCCTCGCTGACCGTAAGCGGGCAGGGCTCATCACTGTCCGCCTCCGCGTAGATCTGCATAGGAACCGGCATAGACAAGAACATGCCGTGCCCCTTCCCCTTAAGTACGCGCCCGATTTCCTCCGGCTTCCCCTGCGTAAGAAGCGTTCCCTCATCCATGATCACTACCTGGTCTGCGTAAGGGATCACATCCTGAAGCCTGTGCTCCGTGATCAGTACCGTAGTACCGATGTCCCGGTTAATCTTCCGTACCGTTTCCAGAAAATCCGACGCCGCAATCGGGTCTAACTGAGAGGTCGGCTCGTCTAAAATCAGTACCCGCGGGTGCATCGCCATAATCGACGCCAGGTTTAAAAGCTGTTTCTGGCCGCCGGAAAGTTCCGACACATTTTTCATAAACCATTTATGAATGCCAAAATAGCTTGCCATCTCCGCTACCCTTAAGCGGATCGTCTCCTGATCGCAGCCCAGGCTTTCCAGTCCGAACGCGAGCTCATGCCAGACTTTATCCGTGACAATCTGGTTCTCCGGATTCTGCAGTACAAAGCCAATCTGGCTGCTTTGCTCCCTGTGGCTTAGAGCCTCCAACGGCTTCCCGTCAAAGAGTATCTCTCCGCTCTTTTTCCCATGGGCTGCCAGCGCACTCTTTAACTGGCGCATAAGCGTACTCTTTCCGCACCCGCTTTTGCCGCACAGCACACACATACTGCCCTCCTGAACCGCCATATCTATATGGGACAGGGCTTCTTTCTTCTGTCCCGGATAAGTAAAAGTAAAATCCCTGATTGTTATAATGTCCATCCGCCATCCTCCAGTCCTTCATAGATCCCTCTGTATGTAAGCACCGCTTCCATTCCCGTATGTCTCCGGCTCTTCTCCATAGTCCATTCTTCATAAATGCCCAGCATAAGCGGCAGAAAGCAAAACATGGCAAATGAAGCGAACGTCACAAATGCCAGCGGCACAGGACAGTCCACAGGCGCCATATGCTGCTGTATGACAAAACCTGCGATCAATATCCTTGGATTGTACTGCGCAAATGCCGCTCCTCTTGCACAGCCGCAGGAAAACAGGAGAAATAAAAGGAGAAACGCAGCCAGCATACACCTGTCCCTTTTATCAAACCGGTAGATGGAATATGCTGTCCTGCCAGGCAGGCCATATCCCCTGCCTTTCATAGAATCTGCCGTTTCAATCGCGTTCTCCAACGCCCAGGTTACCAGAATAGAAAGGATATTAAGTCCATAACGCACTTTATTCAAAAGCCCCGCATTGCTTATATCCCGCCCGGCACATTTCTGGCCGTTTCGGATCACTTTAAGCTGCGCGGCAAACCTGGGCACGAAGCGAAGCGCCATGGAAAGCATCAGAGAAAGCGCCGGTATGACTCTGCCAAACAGGTAGATAAATTTATCGCTGGTCATCACCTGGTTATAGCAGCTGAACCATTCAATCACAATAAACAACACACATCCCAGCACCAGGCCATATACCAACGCCTCCAGGGTTACATGGTTCCCGCTGCTCTCAAGATAAAAAAGTGTCGTGACTCCATAATGATTAAACACAGGATTTAAAAGCGCCACAATCATAAGTCCTGGCAGTGTCAGAAGGAAATTGATCTTTAAAGTTCTTTTAAGCCCCAGAAGCCATATGGCATAAGCCGTTGCTCCCAAAAAAGAAAGTATGAGGAATACCGGATGCTGGATAAACATGGTAAACCCCAGCACCACGGTAAAATAAAAGAAGTTCAGTGCCGGATGGCATCTGGAAAACGCATCATCCCGCATCAGTAACTGCCCCCTCCGACGTCCACGCCCAGATCACAGGTATACCGCCATTCGATCTTGTCCCCGTCCGAAACCTCATAGCTGGAACAGCCGTAGTTGGGATACCAGCCGTTTACGCGGTACATCCATCCGGAATCCTGACCGCAGTCAAATTCATAAAGCTGATTCAAACCTTCTATATAATAGCTTCCATACATAGGCGTATATCTGGAAGATATATGGATGTCCGTTTCCTTGCACACCCTTTTCAGGATATCAAATACAGTCTCACCTTCCGTAAACTCTACTTCGGACGGATACAAAATCCAGCCGTTGGTAGGCACAAACTCCGCTTTGGACTGCTTTAAATCATCCCAGTTATCCAGAATCGTCGAACACTCAATCGAGATCGTGCAGGTATGTACAGTGCCTTCCTGCCCTTCCTCCTGAGAGCCGCCGTCTGTTGTATCCTCTGAAGAACTGCCGTCTGTACCGGCCACGCTGCTGTTGCTGCCTGCGGTATCCGTCTCCGAAGCCTGTCCGTTCGTACCCGTGCCGCCCGCTTCGGCTCCGTCACCGTTTTTACCGCCCACCAGGTAATAAGTATCTCCCGTTTCCTGCACCTGGAAAGATAAGGATGTCACTTCTTCCCCGCCTGCAAAAGCAGAAGAAATCACACAATTGCTGATCCGCAGGGCTTTTCCGTCCATATACTTACAGAAAACTACGGAATCCGCGTCCCATTTTTCCGTCAGAACCAGTTCCAGCGTTGCCGGAGCCGCCATATGCATGGATTCCAATGTGATCCCCAGCCCTACCCCGGCGTTGTTGGCCGCCGTTTTGACGTCCTCTGTCAGCCGGTTGTCAACCGTCACCTTCAGGCATTGTTCCTGCGGGTTTTTGATCAGCTTCCCGTTATAGGTCCATGTATAACCGATTCCTTCTTCTGTCGTCCCGACAAACTGATGCTCCTGCCCGCTTCCAGCAATGGCTTCCATTTCTTCCGCGGAAATAACACAGTCCCCTGAAAGCTGCGTGACGCGGCTTTCAGGTTCCGCAGCCGTCTCAGATTCATCGGAAACAGCCTCACCTGCCGCGTTGGAATCCTCTGCTTTAGAATCCTGGCACCCTGCCATGCACACCATGACCAGAAGTGCCAGCAGCACCGCCCATATTCTTTTTGCCATTTTACCTTTATACCACATATATTTGTCCCCCCTGTTTACTGTTCATCTGTTTCTGTTTGACCCATATCCGGCGACGCGGCTGCCAGAGGGGCCTCTGTTTTATTCTTCCTGTTCATCCACAGGCACAGGTACAAAACCAGAAGCCCGTTGCCCACACACAAAAAGTACGGCGTATTCTGCCCGTTCAGGATCAGTTCCAGCACGGACGGTTTCCCCCCGGAAGCCTCCGGTACGCCCGCGTCTTCCACAGCGAGCCCGGCCGCGCCGTCCGTATCATACACGGTCCCCGGCACATAGTCCTCCCCGTCAAACGACCAGCCGGAAGCCTTTTTTGTACCGGAAGAAAGCGATTTGGCGGAAGCTGTACTCTTACTGCTTTTCGCAGCAGAAGAAGCTGTTGCGGACTTTGCAGTACCAGATGTCTGCGTTGTCTTCTTTGTAGTGGCAGTTGTCACCTGCTTACTCTGCGCCGTAGGCTTCTGGTTATTTTTATTTCCGTCCCCGTTATTTTTATCCGGGTCTTTTAAGCCGGTTCCGCTTCCGTCCCCGTTTCCGCCCGGGGATACGTTCAGATCCGACATATCATACAGGGAGGTCTTCTTCTCCTTCATCCTCTGATAAGCTGTCAGGGCATAATATCCCTGCTCCGTAGCCATGCCGTTGACCTTCCCCGCCTCTCCGCCGCCATTGTTGCCGGCGCCTTTTTTCACATGCATAAAACCGGTATGTTTTACATGGTAAGAAATCAGGTTTTCCACGATCCAGTTCCCGTTTTTAATAAACCGCGCGTCTGTCTGCGGGTCGATGCCCAGGGCCGAAAGCGCCGTCAGTACCTGCGCGCAGGACTCTGACGTCTCTACGTTCATCGTGGAAAATCCCCCGGTATTATTCTGCATGGCGCTAAGAGCGTCTACTGCCCGCCCGATGGCGGCGGTGACGTCTTCCCTTCCGCTCTTATTGCAGTAGGGCGCCAGCGCCTGCAGCGCCATGCCGGTGATGTCCGGGTCCGCCTTCGTGCCAGACAGCGCAAACCCCCCGCCTTCACATTCCCCGTCAAGAATATACTGGATCAGCTTTTCTTCTGTCGTTGGATTGGATACGCCGGAGACAGACGGAAAATTGTACTCGTCTTTGCTGTTCAGCGCAAGCAGCGCCCAGATCGGCCCGTTAAAGCCCTGTTTTTTTACATCATCAAAATTCGCCAGGTTATCAAACAGGTTATACCCCGCCACATTCCTCGGGTCCTTCCCTATGGCGGTCATGACCAGGATCATCTTAGAGTATTCCGTATACCTGGCCGTATTGGTCAGCTTCCCCTTATGCTCCTTTAAATAGTTGGCAATGTGATTATAATAAGTGGTAAAATAACTGTCATTTAAATCCTTGCCGCTTCTTGCCAGTCCCAGCACAAACCACTCACTCCCCAAAGCCGGGCTTTTATCTATAGAAAGCATGTAAGCCGACACTTCTCTCATGACCTGCTCCACAGACTCTTCCAATGTATTGGCTTTATCCGTAACCGTCACCCTGCAGACAGCGTTTAAAGTCGGATTGGATACAGAAGCCACCGTCACCGTGACGGTTCCCGGCGCCTTCCCGGTCAGCACGCCGTCTGCGGATACTTCCACAACTGCCGGATCTGAGCTTGTATAAGTGATTTCCCTGCCAACCGTAGCGTCCGCCGGTATGTAAGTTACGCTCAGTTCCACCGTACTTCCGATACCGACTGTCGCCGTCGCCGGTACGCGGATGGCCGTCACAGAGACAGGTACGTCCGCCAGAAGATATATCCCGCCTTCTTCCACCCAGAAAGACATGGTTTGGGATTCCTGGTCATATTCCGCTTCCAGCTTCTCCAGTGTCACATCCCGGGCAGACGTACTTTGGCTCACTGCCAGCACCAGCGGACGGGCCGCCTGAAAGCCGGACAGATCTGCGGTCACCTTAAGCGCCTTTCCCGGCACAAAATTTTCTCCGGAGCGCAAATCCCGGAAGGAAACCGCAGCCGCTTTTAAAATAACGGAATCTTTCGTATATTCCTCCCGCACCAGGCCGGCATATTGCTCTGCCTTTTCATCCGACACCAGATCCGCGCACAGCGCTACAAACCAGTCCGCGTCCACTGTAAATCCGTTACTTTCATGGGCGGCTTTTATGAGCCAGGCGCGCACGTCTTCGGCAGCCTTCTCTACTCCTTCCGGCAGGGAATCCCTTTCTTCCCTGCCCATCCCGTCATACAGCTCCAGGGCAACGGCCGCGTTTTTTACATCGTCAGAGGAAATGTCCGCGCGTTTCGACAGATCCACATGGATAAGGGCCTTAACCTTTTCCGCTTCTGCCTGAAGATCCGCAATCGCCCGCTCCAGATTTTCAAGCCTCGTATACAAGTCCGGATCTACTTTTTCCTTCCCTTCTTCCGGCAGCGCGTCATAAGCGCTCCTCGCCGCTTCCACAGCAGCCGCGTCCTTCAGAGAAACCTTTGACATTCCCGGAAGCGCGTTTAACATCCGCTCCACTTCGGCTGCCTTTGCCGCCAGCTCCGCCATACTGCCCAGGATTTCCCTGGCCGTGTCAGCCGCTTTTTCCAGTCCGGCTTTCGCGTCTTCGCTTATAAGCCCTTTTGCCTTTTCTGAAAGAGACGAATACTCCTCCCACAGGACCATGACGTCATACGCGTTATCCTCCGTCACCTCCGTATCCGTCAAAAGCTTTTTTATCTTTTCTTCCATGGCGCCGGCAAGCCCTTCCGGGTCATCCACCGTCACATGGCAGGACGCGCTTACCCCACGGGATGTGGATACCCTGATATCCGCTTCCCCGGCCGCACGCGCCGTGACTGTGGCCGCGCCGTCCTCTGCCGCTTCCACACCCGCCACTTCTTCATCACTGCTTTCATACAACAGATACAAAGATTCCGTGGCGTTCGACGGCTCATAAGAATCCACGGCCAGTTTAAAAGAACCTCCTTTTTCCATGGACCGGGATGCATAATTCAGCCTGATCTTCGTAACATACAGATCCTCCACTGTCACATGACAGACAGCCGTAAGCCCGTTTTCCGTCGTTGCCGTAATATCCGCCTCCCCGGCCGCAGACGCGGACAGGTTCCCCGACTGGTCCACAGACACAATGTCCGGGGCGGAACTTTCCCATGTAAGGTCCGTACGGTTTGCATCCGCCGGGCTGAATACGGCAGACAGGCCGGCAGTATCCCCCGCTGTCAGTGCCAGGGAAGACGGCTCTAACGCCACGGACTCAGGATACACCGGAAGTTCTTCCGGAAGTGCCGCAAGCGCATTGTTAATGTCATTCTGATATGCATTGACTTTCTTAAGCTGCCCCATGGCCTTACTGTATGCCGCTTCACAGCCTTCCAGGGCAAACCATGCTTCTTTATCCTGATTGATCAGCGCAATTTTTGCTGTCAATTCTGTCTTATTTCCTGCTTCATAATAGAAATTTCCATCTTTATCTGTACCCGTCAAGTCCGCACCATAACCAAACACACTGAATTGCACGCGGCATACGTCTCCATCTTGAGGTGACTGACCATCCATGCCCACCTCCGGAAAAACATTATTCACGCTGTACATCCACCCGGACATGTTTCCATAGGAAAATTCTCCAAGCCACGCATCTTCTCCTGCATACTCATTCACAGCCTTATTATCCGGCGGGCTGATCATCTCACCATTAAAATTTTTTATGGGCTTCATCCTCCTGATTACAGATGGAATATTAAGAGATCCTGTATCCGCTCCATTGATACCGCTTAAATAGAATCCCGATCCGGAAGTCGTATAAGTATAACCGTTCTCTTCCAAAACCCTGGCACAGATATCCGCATAAGTATCCCCCTGCTGGATCTCCATCAGGCAGGGTTCTATCAGATACTCCTGCCCGATTGTAAAGCGTTCCACGGACACCGCCACTGTCCCCAGTCCGGAAGCTGCCTGTGCCGGCAGCCGGACGGACAGAACCTCTGTCAGGAAGACAAGCGCTGCCAGGAACAGGACGCATGCCTTCCGAAATCTTTGTGTTTTCCTTTTTCTCACCATAATTCCCTCTCTGTATAAGCTGTCGCATCTTATGCCGCCTTTGCCTGCAGGACAGATGCCGTCTGTCAGTTCCCTGTTCATAAACATGGCAAAAGCACCCACAAAAAAGCTTTTGTGAATGCAGTTTTGCCGTTTTCTTTATTTTATTTTAAGGTTACATTCTGAGAAACAATCTTGAATTTTACAGTTTTCAGGCCGCCGTACTCCCCTTTTCCGGCAATCGTAACCGCAGCCGTACCTTTTTTAATATTTTTGGTATAGCTTCCTTCGACGATCTCATAATCATCGCCATAATCCAGTACCTCCGTACCGAATTTTACTTCCAGGTCATTCTCATCCAGGGTAACCGCCCTTCCGGTATACGCCTGATTGGATATCTTCACTTTTGCTTTGTTAAAGCTGTATCTGGTGATCCGGTATTCTTCTTCCCGGCTGCCCGTATACGCGCCTTTTCCTGTCACTTTAACCGTAACGGACGCTCCTTCCGGCACAATATCCTGTTTTGTCAGCGGCGCGCCGTCCAGTGTATATTCCACCGTCCTTTCATAATCCGTACCGACTGTAAGCTTTTTACCGCCTGCGTCGGTCAGTACCGGCTTACTGATGTATTTGCCCTTTTTGTCCGCAAACGCAACATCCGCCACCGTAAATGTTATGTCCTCATCGTCCAGTGCTTTTGGTACGATCGTGAAATTCGCCGTCAATGTCCCTTTAAAATCACCTTTTCCTTTAATAGTCACTTTCGGCGCTTTCTTTCCGATGCCTGCGTCCGCAACCTTTTTATGGTTCTTGCAGGCAACCGTATAATCTTTCCCTTCCGTCAACAGGACGCCGTCGAAGACCAGATCTATCTCCGGTTTACTGCCGCCCTTGGTGTATCTGGCTTCCAGGCTTTCAAGTCCGGATACTTTATCCTCGTTTTCCTTCAGATCGCAGGCCGTGATCTTAAATGTCTTTTTAATTGTACCTGTATAGGCGCCGGTTCCTTTTATAAGAACGCCTGCCTTTCCGGCGCGTCTGTTATTTTCATAAGACACTTTATAATCCGTACCTTCACTAAGAGTCTTTCCTTCTAAAGTTACGGCAAGCGCCTCTGCCTCGATCGGATCACCGGTATAATCATAAGATTTCTCCAGCCCCGTTACCACCGCTTTCTTTAAAGGCGTACCCACGATCTGGAAATTCACCTTCTTCGTGCCCGCGTATTCATTGATACCTGTCAGAATCGCTGTCGCCGTACCTACTTCTTCATTGTTTATAAACGCAACTTCATAGTCGGCGCCTTCTTTCAGCACGGTCTTTTTCACTTTAACCGTAAGACTGGGCGTCACCGGATCTGTCCCGTTATATTTCCGCGCCGCTTCCGGTATTTTGGCAACGGTCGCCTGGCTGATCAGGTTCAGCTTTGTGATCGTAAATTTCGCGGTCGCCTCCCCTGTAAAGTTGCCTGTACCTCTTAATATGATATCGTAGGTTCCTTCCTCTGCAAACGTATTGCCGGAAAGTGTAAAGTCTCTCTCTTTTACAAGCTTTTTCCCCTGATAGGTTACTTCAGGCACCGCTTCCAGCATGCTTCCGGTATGGGCTGCGACAACATCCCCGATCATGATATCCCTGTCATTTACATCCAGCGGAAGTATCGTAAACTCCGCAGTCCGTGTGCCCGTATAATTCCCGCGGCCAGTGACCGTTACGACTGCTTTGGCATCCGCGTTCACATTCGCATTGATATTGTTTTTATAACTGAGCTTATAGTCTGTGCCTTCGCTTAACAGTTTGTCTCCGTTATATACGCGCACTGCCGGCTTTAGTGCTTTTCCCGTATAGGTACAGTCTGCCACTTTGGCAATCCAGAAGCTTTCCGGAATCCCTTCCTGCGGAATGTCATCCGGCTCTACGCCTGCAGAAGTATCAGAGGTATCCGCCCCCAGTACAAACACGCCAAACCTGGCTGATCTGAGCGCCACGCCCGACTGCCCTGCAAATCCCTGTATGCAGCCAACGCTTTCATCCGCATAGCGGACCGCGATCCATACATTCTTTCCAGATAATCCGGATACTGCCGGAAGGTTGATTCCAATTGCCGTATCCGCGCTGTATTCTTCCCTGGAACCGTCCGCGCGGACTGTGTATGCTTTCATACTGACCGCTTTGACCGCAGTAACACGCTTCTGATTCTTTAACACCTGCACAAGCGGTGCCGCTTCCGGGCCGGACAAGGCAACCTCATCTGCTTCTACCGACACATACCAGGGCAGTTCCATATCCAGCGTAATACCTTTTTCTTTCAACGCTGCCTTTGTGTCTGCTTTCTTCTCTTCTGCCATAACAGAAAGTTTGTCTGCCTGCTCCGTACCAAGGATCGTACGCGCCCTTTCATTCAGGGCATTCCATGCGTCTGTCGCCTGTTGCAGCGCTGCTATCATCTGCTCAGACCGGATGTTCTTCCTAAGTTCTTCTGCGCTTCGAATCAACTCCGCAGCCTGCGCCGCGCTTGCCTCATCCACATTCCAGTTGTCTAAAAGTGTTTTTTGCACAGTAAGGCTTCCCGATGAAACAACCCGTTCCTGTTCCTCCTGCGTCAGCCCATTGTAAAATTCAAGTGCCGCGTTATATAATACTTTCGCAGCGTCGGCTTCTTCCTTATTTACAGGGGCTTTAAGCGGCAGTTGGCCGATCATTTCTTCTGCCTTCTGAATCCGCGCCAACTTTTCCTGTATTGCAACAATACCTGCGCGGATTTGTTCCATTACAGATTTGAGCGTTACGGTCCCCCCTCCGGATTCAATCGTATTGCTTTCATCATCTATGTATTCTCTGGCCAGTTTTTCCGTATTATACTGCTCCACAAGCCTGCATGCTTTTGCAAACGTTTCCTCCGTCATCGGGAGCGGGATGGACGCGATGCTTTCCCTTAGATTTTTCTGGTACTGTTCCACATAAGCCTGGTATTTTCCTGCAAGTTCATTCACCTTGCGCAGGTTCGCAATTTCCTCTGCGCCGCCGTCCATATCTTCCAGATATGTCCTGGCAGGATCGGTCAGTGACTGATACGCTGCCCATCCGTCTGCAATGGCCTGAAGTTCTTCCTCCGTTACCTGGATACGGGAACCTTTCTCCGTCTCTTCCGATTCATCCGTCTGGACGTAATCCGTTTCCGGATCGTCAGTTTCTTTGATGTAACCTGCTTCCTGCCCGTCAGTTTCTTCGGTATCATCCGCTTCCGGGACGTCCTCGCCGGCAGGTTCCGTATTCTCTGCCTCCACAGTTTCAGAGTCAATCTTTTCTTTTGTATTTTCTGTGTCTACATTTTCGTTATTATCCTGTGCTTCCAGTTTCTGGCTTCTTGGCAGTTCCTTTAATATATTGTATACCAGTTCTGCCAGCGCCTGTTCAGAGTCGTCTAAATTCTTTATATCAATCCCGGCCGCCTGTTCCGGATATTGTGCCACAAATGGATCATACAATCCTTCCCGTACATATTTCACGCGGTCGGCAAACTCCTGATCCATCTGCCATCCGGACGAAGTTTCATTTAAATATTCTAATAGTTTTACACGCCCCGGTTCCAGATCTCTGATCGCTTCCGTCAATGTTGTAGTTTTTAACTCTGCAATTTTTTCTTCTGCTGCCGCCAGCTTCTGAAGCAGATCTTCCGTGAGCAGTTTCTTCTGGTCTTCTGTCAGCAGATCATACGCGCCACGGGCTTCGGCAACAAAAACGGCCCCTTCTTCCAGTGTTAAAGCGTCCACCGCCGGGATTGCATTGATCTTCATGGCTGCATTGTCCACGCATTTTCTATCTTTCAGAAGTTTTTCTGCCGCTTCTAACTCATTTAACCTTACTCCGCTCTTCCGGCTGTCGTGCAGGCCGTTATATATTTCTCTCGCCCGGCCAATATCATCCGCATACTGCACAATATCCGCAAAACCTGCGTCCTTAAATTTATCTATCAGACGGTTCACGGTCCGGGTGCCGGTTACGTCCGTGCAGTCAAATAAATCATTGCTTCCTTCTGACTGCCGGATCAGGGCCGCAAGCGCGCGGGCGCATTGAAGACGGTCAGAAGCATACCCTAATGTATTTGCCTGGTATACAGGATCACCTAATAAACTGATGACGGAATACCCGTTTTTGACAAACTCTTCTGAACGCCAGTCGATGCCGCAAAGCGCCATAGTAATATGCACCTGCGCGTTGGTCCAGGGATTTGTGTACCCCTGATTTCCCGGGAAGCATCCCCTGATCGTCTGGACATTTGAAAACCATTTCCTTATACATCCGATTTTATATTGGTGGTCTTTATTTTCCGGGTCAAGGGCCAGGAAGATCTGCTGAAGAGTCATTGTCGACATATCATCCGCGTCTGTATTTTCGACCATGCGCTCCCAGTACCCCTCGTTGGCGTCCATTTGTTCCAGCACTTTTTTTGAAAATTCTTCATAATTATCCGTATATCTTCCGCTATAATCAGAATAACAAGAATAACAGCCGTCAAAACTGCCTCTGGAAGTGCTGTTATTATTCTTCAGATCAATAAGGTCGAGCCCGGCTATATTGGTAGCGTCATATCCCATCGCTGTAAAGGCCAGTACATCTTTTAATAAAACATTCGTATTTACAATAGCTAATATAGATTCATTATCCTCACCGCTCAAATATCGCTCTACCGGATATTTCTCTTTAATATATTCTGTAGCATTCTTATCATAATCCGGGTTCGCGGCTTTATAATCCTCATATTCTTTTACATAAGGCTCATACCGCGCTTTTACCATATGCGCATAGACCTTTTCACTGGTAAGCTCTCCAGGGAAGTAACCGCATCTGGCACAGGTAAAACCAAACCAGCTGTCCGTTTTCCATGCCTCCGGGTACCGTTCCTGAAAGAGGTCAATGATCTGCCTCATATAAAGCTTCGCATCCGCAAGCATCTGCTCCTTTTGTTCTTCACTGAGTTTTGCGGTTTCCTCTACTCCTTCTTCTTTTCCTGCGCGGAACTCAGCGCTCGGTTCCCCCTCCGCCCACTGAAAATCAAATATAATTTTATATCCTGTCTGGGAAGCGTCTTTACAGGAAGTACGGAAAAACTCAGACGCCGGATTCCTGTCCGTAATACGCGTTTTAAACCCATGCCGCGGAATGGCCTCCCGCAACTGATCCAGATACTGGCCTTCCACAACAGGCTTCTCTTCTATTTTCACCTCGCAGGTTTTCAAAATATCATCCAGGTTTTCACTGACACTGCTGTCACTGCCGGCATATACCGGGCCTTCTACTGTCAATGGGAAATGTCTTTCGCAAGTATCTTCTTCTTTATTATATCTTACATCCTCTACAGATATTTTATATGTTAGTTTTACCTCTGTTATATTAGGAGGCGTTGGTAGATAGCCAGAAGGGATGTCTGCACGGATTGACGGATATCCTTCCCCCTCGGCAATCTCCCAGATATGCTCGAAATCCCATCCTTCGTATGTCCCTTCTTCCTTCAGTTCTTCTTCTGGGCAGGCTTTTCCCCATTCCTTTATAGTATATAAATTCTCTTTCTCTATATAATAACAATTTTCAATTGTCCCGCTATTTTCTCGTGCAGTCGCCGAAACTGTAGTATTTCCTGATATTTCACCAAACTTTCCAATGTGAAGACAATTAGAGAGTATTCCCTTATTGTTGCTCACCATACCGCCATAAGAGGTAGGGTCAGAAGTTGTAGTTGAAGATAAATCTACTGCAAATACACAGTTTTTTATTTCTCCATTATTAGTACTTAGAACGGATGGAGTAGAATTACCGGCTACATTTTCGCCACTAAACATGCAACCATATATTTTCCCCTTTATAGCATAAATAAGAGAACTCTTTAAAGAAACCTTAAAATTGGTATGGGCAATAACTCCTGTACCTGTAATCTGACCAATAAAATATTTAGCTGCATTAGTAATATTTAATGAAACAGTATGACCCTGCCCATCAAAATAACCTCCAAATTTACTTGTTGATTTTAAACCTGTATAATCATTAATCGTAATATCGTTTCCCAGCCGTATGACTTTTCCTGTATATTCGTTTTTATTTGATATTTCATTTACAAATAACATAAAATCTTCTTCATTTTTTATAATATATGCATCCTGGGTTTGATCATATAAATCTTCAAAAGACCCTTCTGCCCTGACATGCATAGAAACAAAAAATGTCACCATAATAAAAAGGACCAAGATTATTACCAATCTGCTTTTTTTCTTTTTTGCAACCATATATACACTCCCTTTATCTTTTAAAACACATAAAACATCCCCACTTGATATTCCGATTTCCGAAATATCAAGTGGGGACTCTCCGACTCAAACTGCTACGATCTGTCCGTTCCTATACTTCGTCCGCGGAAGACTATCCGTACCAACCTATTTTTATCAGTCTTACAATCCTCCCTATATTTGAAAGTTTTCAAACTACAGTGCGGCAGCGGCCTCAGCTATATCCTCACTAGAACTTCTCAGATCCTTTAAAACTTCCACAGCATGCATATATTCCTCACCAGTTTTAGATTTACTAGTATCAGCCATAGCCTTTACCAATGCTGTACTATCCGCACGGTCAAAAGAAGTTACTGCTTTCGCAGGTCCACTCCAGTTATAAGTATATTCCCACCTGCTCCATGTCGGATAGCTGGCATTAGCCATAACCGCTGTTGGCAGATATTGTGTTCCCATTCCGATGTCCGCACCCATATTAAAGGAGTAGAACATCTGCACGATCGCCTCATCGTCATCCAGGATTTTATTTTCCTTCATTTCGGCGATCGTTGAACCCATGCTTAAATAATAGCTGCCTACCTGGGTTAAATTGTCCACTGTCATCATCCAGCCTGAATAGCCGCTGAACTCTCTCTCCCCCAGATTACCAGGCTCTGTATACTGTGTATCTTCCGGAGTAATGACAATCTGCGGATTATTATACCCACTGCCGTTCAACCCAAGGCTATTCACCTGCGTCGCCGTCAGGCTGAACGATTCTACACCTGGACTCTTGATCTCTGTGATATAAGTAGGCGATCCCGGATCTTTCTCCGCGCATACTATGTGCGGTTTCACGATATCAAATAATGTCGTGCTGTCAGCCGTGGTCTTCGGCACGGTGATTTTCATGGGTGCATAAGCAAAACCATCGTCTACCAGCGTCGGATCTGCTACAAAATAAAACGTGTAGTCCGAACTTTCCGCCTTTTCAGTTCCGCTTGCCATCGCCGTAAGCCCCATGGACATTACCATTGTTGCTACTAAACCCATAGATACTAATCTTTTCTTCAACATAATGTGTACCTCCTTACTTCTTTTCGTTGAAAAAATGATCTTGTTACTTTTCATTCCCGGTACCTTAGGAATGAATTTTCTGATTCCGGCAGACTGTACACATCGGCCTGAACCGTGGTGATTGCCGAAAAAAGGTATAAAAAATAAACCTCCGCTTATTGCCTCCGGACAATCATCTATCATACTCAGATGCCTGTCTCCTGACTAGGTCTTCCAACCTACTCGCTGCCCTTCTCAGCTTACGCCAATGGATATACAGCTTTCGTAGACCATCACAGTAGGGAATAAACTGTGCCGGGATCTCACCGGACTTCCATTAAGGACTATGTCCTTTCATCTGAATATTTCTATTTTATTTTGTAGAAACTACTTACAGGTTCCGATCTATATTTCATAGATTATACAAATCTATGAATCTGCTCCCGAAAATATAACTTTTTCAGGTCTTTTTTTCGTCAGAGACGAAAATTCTGACGGTTAATAGAAGGCACGCGCAGGATTCCAAGCTGCTCCTGCTTATACTTCATGGACAGGTGTACATAACGGTCCATCGTGATTTTCACGGTCCGGTGCCCCAGGATCTCCGAAAGCGCCTTGATGTCCACCCCTGCCTCTATACAGGAAGACGCAAACGTATGCCGGAGCAGATGCACATGGATCTTTCGCAGGCCGCATGCTTCCACCGACCGGTGGAACCGGTTGGTAAATGTGCGCGGCTCCGCAGGCTTCGCCGTCCCGCTCAGTACGAAATCTCCCGAATGATGCCTTTTCCTCTCCTCCTCCAGCAGAGGAAAGAGAAACGGATGAATCGGCACCGCCCGGTTCTGCCCGTTCTTGGTCGGCCCGAAATACAGCATCGTCTTCGGTGCGTCCGCGTCTCCTTCCGATACCTGGATTCTCTGCAGGCTCTGCCTTACATATAACAGACGGTTTGCTAGATCCACATCCTTCCACCGCAGGGCGCACAGCTCGCCCAGGCGTACCCCCTCATATAAGAAGATCAGTATACCCAGATTCGTAAGAGTCGGATGCGCGGCGGCATAACGAACCAGACGTTCCTTTTCCGCGTCCGTCAGGATTTCCGTCCTGCGGACGCCCCGCCTTTCCTCTTTGGCAGACGATAAGACAAGCCTGAAAGGAAGGCCTTCTGTCCTGGCCGCAAAGCGCCCGATCCCCCGTATGACCGTGTTTACCGTACAGACCAGGCTGCCGGATACACAGGGATGCAGAAACTTCATAAGCGCTTCATAATCCTCCTGCGCAAGCTCCTCATAGAGCCGGTCTTTCCAGTAAGGCAGGATATATTGATGCAGGCAGTTCTTATATTTATTATAGGTGCCCGGCGACCAGTTCCGGTCCTTCTGCTCCCGGAGCCACGCCAAAGCCAGTCCGCCATAGGTCGGAATACCTTTCTGCGCATCGGTTCGTCCCGGAGACCTGTCCCCGGCCGCAAGAGAATGCTCGTATGTCTTTTTCTTTTCTTTGATGGCCTGGTAGCTG
Source organism: Lachnospiraceae bacterium UBA7182 (assembly GCA_002491115.1). Classification (GTDB taxonomy): domain Bacteria; phylum Bacillota; class Clostridia; order Lachnospirales; family Lachnospiraceae; genus Hominiventricola. The sequence continues at coordinate 20,587 of DKVI01000106.1, forward strand.
TCCGCGTAAAGGGATTTATAAACAACTCGCCCATCCGGCAGCCTGCCGGTCTTTACGCGCGCTTCCCATCTGCCGTCTTTGCGTTTATAAATATTTTCTCCTTTTCTCATGATTCTCTCCTTTCTCTTTCATAATGTATTTTGACTATAATTCTGACGGTAAATATGTGCAGAAAACCGGTATCGGGCTGTATTCATGGATTTCGGCCAAATCCGCCCCTGACATAATCACCAAAAAACACTAAAAAAAATGAAAAAAAGGTGTTGACATTTTATAAAAACAGGTATATCATTCTATGCATAGAAACTAAAAATACAGTTCCTAGATTTGTATAATCTATGAAATTCTGTTTCCGAAATAATTGCATAAAACATGGGAAATCGACTTGATTTTTGACGATATTCCTTTTATAATAGTCTCCATCACGGGCTCATGTGGAAGGGGACTTGTTTTGATGCAGGAATCTGGTTCTTCCATTTTTTTAAAGACAACAATTACACGAAAAAATGCTGCGGATTTTTCGGTGGCCGATCTGACCATACCGGGGTACATCCGTACCGTCTCGCACGACGCCTTTTCAAATTCCAATGTTATTTGTAGGCTTACACTGCCCAAAAGCCTGCGTGTTCTTGGCGCGAACGCGTTTCAAAACTGCACGGCTTTAGAGTATGTCGTCATGACTGGCAGCCTTTATACATTTGAAACAGGCGTATTTGCAAGATGCGGGAAACTCAGGGAGGTCTCTCTCCCTGACGGGATCACCGAGATCCCTGCCGATACGTTCAGGGAGGATTACCGCCTGGAGCGGGTGTCCCTGCCTGATGACAGCGCCGTCGTCAGCATCCGGAATGACGCGTTCTGGGGATGCAAGGCGCTGTGTGATTTTTCCATTCCAAAAAGGGTATGCCTGATCGAAGACCGGGCTTTTTACCGCTGCAGGAACCTGACATGCCTTACCTTTCCCGACGTCCTGATCAGTATCGGGGAGGAAGCCCTGTTCGGAAGCGGGCTTTCTTCTCTCGTACTGCCGGAATCTTTAAGGATTATCAAAGACAGGGCTTTTTTCCGCTGCCACGGCCTGAGCGAGGTCACGATCCCGTCCGGAGTCTCTTATATCGGCGCCGGCGCGTTCCACGGCTGCAACCGGTTAAAGACGCTGACGATCCTGCATGACCCGCACTTCATCGGTCCGGAGATCGCCAACCTTGTAACGGTCATCCGCTGCCGCAAAGGGTCTTACGCGGACGCTTACTGTAAGAAATACGGGTACACGGCGGAATATATTGATACATAAAAAAAACTGCCACCAGAAAGTGACAGCTAAAAAAGCATACTATCCCCTTGGTATCCATCATGGACCCAAACCGAATTTAAAATCATACGTTCACACACATGAACACTGCGACGCCGTGTCAAAAACCGGCTGCTGTGTTCCGTTACACTATAGCACAAAACAGGCGGGGGCGCAAGCGCGGGAGATATTCCTTTTTGTAATAGCTTTTGCAATTATCCTACCCGCAGCACTATGATACCCCAATATGTATACAGATTTAAAGGAATATTAAGGAATCTCTACATTTATCTACAATTACTCCAATTGCACGACACCGACAATCTATGCCAACGAAAAGTGCTCCATCAATCGCCAGAATTTCAGGAAGTTTTTTTACACACTCTTTTAAATCAAACTCTTCAGTCTTATAAGCTCTATTATATCCTTCCAAACGTTCTATCTCATTTAAAAGTGAAACATCATCCATTAAAACTTTATTATTCTTGTTTTCCCAAATGAATTATAATCTTTCCCTTCACGAACCCTCGTAAACGACTCGTTATCTGCGGTTCCTTCTCTCAAATCTTTTATTTCCAAGAAAGCACTATGCATATTGTTACTTTTTTCTCCAAATATTATTTTTTGCACCTCACTCGCATTATAGTAGATTTTCTTAGACTCTCTCTCCTTCAACATTATTGTTGTTAGCCCCTTCCCTGTATAGTCTGTGTAAAATTACAGAAAAAAATACCATTTATCTGTATATGTTGCACCACAGTATGTGTCAACCTATTTTTTAGATTCTATTATATATTTTACACCACTTTACAACTTATGCAAA
>DKVI01000096.1 GCA_002491115.1 Lachnospiraceae bacterium UBA7182
CGGGCTGCTATGCTGCAAAAGGGCTTTGACCTGATTCTGGTTTCCTCGATTGGGGAGGCCAAGCGCCGGATTTTTGAGGATAAGGAAATTGAACTGATCTTGTGCGATCTGGAACTGCCGGACGGCACAGCAATGGAGCTGTTTCATACGCTGCGGCGGGTGGCAGGGATGTTCCAAATGAAGAATCCCCCTGTCCGGCTTCTGCCGTTCTTTATCCTCACCGAGAACAACGACCTTGCCACGGAATATGAATACCGGTATGAGGGCGTGAACGACTATATCACCGCCCCGGTCAATATCCCGGAGCTGATTCGGCGAGTTCTGTTCTTTGTGGAGTAATTGAAAAATTTTACGGAGGTGATGATGTGATGGGACATTAGCTGTTTTTGATATAGAAGAATCCGGCAAACAGATTGGCGAAAAGTTATTTCTGCTTCTTAACGAGGAACAAAAGAATGCTCTAATGCAATATATTTTGGAACAAGGAGTCTGTCATGGAACGATATTCAATTCCTGTCACACTTCCTCCGCAGCAAAGAAGAATCCTCTAACAGAAATACAGGAAGGCGAGCTTTATCTATGCCTGGAGCACCGCACTGTCAGGGTTCGTGAACGGATTATCAACCTGACAAGTAAAGAGTTTGATATACTGGCATTGCTCATTGCCAATCCCAAACGTGTTTTTACTTACGAACTAATTACCGATTTGGTTTGGAAAGAGGATTGTGATTTCTATTCGAGAAAAGCCATTCATAATCATATAAGTAAGTTGCGTAAGAAATTGCGTTTTGAACCGGATCTTCCAAACTATATTGAGAGTGTCGCCGGGATTGGCTATAAATTTGAACACTTGTAAGCTAAAGCCATGAGATTTTTTATCTTGTGGCTTTAGTTTTTAATATTTATTTCCAAACACTTAATATGGGATGTTGTATTCTTCGAGCAAAAGAAATATAATAATCCATATTGGAGGGACACTATATGGACTACATGACTCTAAAAGAGACAAGCGAGAAATGGGGTATCTCTCCCCGAATGATTAACTACTATTGCACCGAGGGTCGCATCCCCGGCGCTGTGAAGATGGCCGGTGTTTGGCTGATACCAAAAGAGGCAGAAAGGCCGGTTGATCGACGATATAAGAAAAAGTGAAAGGAGGCCCCTCTCTATGGCAAATATTTTAATCGTGGAAGATGAAAAAAATATGCAGAGCATTATTGCCGAGTATATGCAGCGAGGCGGTCACACCTGCTTTACGGCTGACGATGGTGTGGACGCTCTAATGATCTTGAAAAACAATCCAATGGACTTAATGATACTGGATGTAATGATGCCCCACCTTGACGGCTTTTCGGTCTGCAAGATGGCAAGGGAAATGAGCAACCTCCCCATTATCATGCTGACTGCGAAAAGCGAGGAAGAAGATAAACTGAAAGGTTATGAGCTTGGAGCCGATGACTATATTACCAAACCATTCAGTCCCAAAGTGTTACTGGCAAAGGTGGGCGCTTTGCTGCGCCGCTCCTCTATCACACCTACCGATTCTATGAACGCTGGAAAAATTACGATCATCCCCACATCTCATAAGGTCTTTGTAGATGGACAGGAAATCAATTTAACCCACAAGGAATATGAACTGCTGTATTTCTTCATGGGCAATCCCGGCCAGATATTCAGCAGAGAACAGCTTCTTAACCGGATTTGGGGCTACGACTTTGAGGGAACAACACGGACGGTCGATACCCATATCAAAACCTTGCGGCAGAAATTGGGCGATGAGGGCAAGCATATTGTCACCCTGATCCGTTCCGGCTACAAATTCGAGGTGAGCGTATGAAAATCAAGGAAAACATGAACATCTTTACCATACGGAAGAAGATCCTGCTGGCCTCCAAACTGATCGGCGTTGTCCTGATTATTTCTTATGTACTGTCCACCAAACTGCCGATGGACACAGATATTTCCTTTGTGATCTGGCTGGCTTTTGTGGTGGTTCTGGTCTGTGCCATTGACCTACTAATGGCTCGCTTTATCACAAAGCCGGTTTCGGAACTGAATGAAGCTGCCCGGAACATGGCAGAGCTTAATTTTTCCCATCCCTGCCATGTGGAAAGCCATGATGAATTTGGAGAACTTGCGGAGAGCCTGAACAAGATGGCTGAAAATCTGCAACAGGCGTTTTCTTCTCTGGAAGGTGCCAACCGGAAATTAGAGCAGGATGTTGAGCAGAAAAAAAGACTGCTTGCCGAGCGTAAAGAACTGGTGGACAACCTCTCCCATGAAATGAAAACTCCGCTGGGCGTGATCCGGGCCTATGCCGAGGGATTGCAAGACGAAACGGACGAAGCAAAACGGCAAAAGTATTCCGAGGTCATCATAACGGAAACAGAACGCATGAGCCGCTTAATCACTACGCTGCTTGATCTGTCTGCATTGGAAAATGGGGCTACCCAGCTCCGCCCGGAGCGGTTCGACTTTGTAGACTTTTTGGAAACGGTGGCAGGACGGCTGCTGATCGACACCCCGGACGCAGATTTTGTTTTGGAATATGAACTGCCGGAGCATCCTGTCTATGTCAATACAGACAAAGGGCGGATGGAACAGGTCTTGAATAATCTGATCGTCAATGCCAAACGAAATAACAGGCCGGGCGGGATTTTGAGATTGTCCCTGCTTGAAAAAGACGGCCTTTTGAACTTCTCTATCTTCAATCAGGGGGCGCCTATCCCGGAAGAAAGCCTGTCAAAGATATGGTCGAAATTTTATCGTGATAAAAATTCCAAATACAGCGGTTCCGGGCTGGGCCTTGCCATTGTTGCACAGGTCTTGTCCATGCAGCACCTACACTATGGCGCAGAAAATCAGCCGGGGGGCGTGGCCTTTTATTTCTCCCTCCCCACAGTAAAATAACAAATTCATATTCTCTCATAGGCTCTGGTTTCCAAATGGAGATCAGGGCCTTTTCTTCTGCCGGTAAGATTTCACACCAACTTCACAGCGACCTCACACCGACTTCAACGCATTTTCGTACCTTTATCCCACAAGGAGGGAATGACCCTCCAGATAAAGGAGGTAGCGATTATGTTTTTAGGTATGGAATGGTACTGGTGGCTTTTGATTGTTGTGGCGCTGGTGATCTGCATCCCGTTCAAGGTAAAGTTTATGAAATGGTGGAGCAAACGGGAACAGGAGAAGAAAAAGAACCAGATCGGAAAATGGGGTGATGAAGATGATCGAGGTTAAAAACCTGACTTTTTCCTACGGAAAGGATAAGCAGGCGTTACATGGCTTGAATTTTTCTGTGGCAGATGGGGAGATTTTCGGATTTTTGGGGCCGAATGGTTCCGGGAAGTCCACCACCCAAAAGATATTGACCGGCATCTTAAAAGGGCATGGCGGCGAGGTTTCCCTATTCGGAAAGGATTTGAGAACCGTGCAGACGCAGGAGTTTTTTCAGCAGATCGGCGTCCTGTTTGAGTTTCCTTATCTGTACGCTAATTTAAGCGCAGTGGATAATCTGAACTATTTTGCGTCCTTTTATCCCAAAGAACAACTGCGGGATGTAAAAGAACTGCTGGAAGAACTGGAATTTAAGAAAGACTTTCTCAATAAGCCGGTGTCCTCCTACTCCAAAGGGATGCGGCAGCGTGTAAGCATGGCGAGAGCTTTGATCAGCAATCCGAAACTTTTATTTCTGGACGAACCCACCAGCGGCCTTGATCCCGCCGGCGCTGTCCTTTTTAGAAAAATCATCGAGGAAGAACGGCAAAAAGGCACAACGGTATTTCTCACAACACACAATATGCTGGACGCTGACCTACTCTGTGACCGTGTAGCGTTTATCACGAATGGAAATATCGTTGCGCTGGACACGCCCCAAAATCTGAAAGAGAAAAACAGCAATCACCGCATTGTGGTTTCCTATCTTTATCAGGGCAAGCGAAAGGAGCAGACCATAGAAGCGCCTGAACTGAAAGCCGGTATTCCTTTCGCCTATGATGAAATCATCAGCATCCATTCGCAGGAGCCGACACTGGAAGATGTCTTTATCCAGTACACGGGAAGGGGGCTGTCTTAATGTGGAAAAGCCTTTGTTCTCTGTTCAAAAAAGACTGCCGGATGATGATGTCCGGGAAATTCTTTCTGGTGGCGCTGGGTTCCCTTGTTTTATACACGCTGTTCATCAATTTCGGCTATGTGAAATTCATGGACGCCCAGCTCTACAATGTGTATCTGTATGATCCGGCTGGGATGCAGACAGAGGTTTCCTCCCTCGTTCGGCCCGTGTCCTCTTTGGAAGAACTGAATAATGCCCTTGCCAGTGATACGAACGGTGTCGGGATTGACGCCAGCGGAAAGACACCCCATGTTCTGTTCTATGCGGCCACCGAAAAAGCAGACAGACACAGAACAGACTATGCGTTGTCCCTGCTTTCCCCAGATGGGAATGATACAGCAAAAACCGTCGGCAGCAACAGCCCTGAAATGAAGCAGCGCCGGGAGATCACCTGTGAACTTCTCTTTATTGAGATTGTAGCCGTTGGATTTTTGGGGATTGCTTCGGTGCTGTTTAAGGAAAAGCAGATGGGAGTGATCCGCGTCCATGCCATTATGCCGCTGCATAAGAGCCTGTTTGTATGCTCCAAAATCATGCTCTTTCTGATTACCGATCTGGTTTTTGCGGCCTTAATGGTTCTGTTCAATGTGGGGTTGGACGGGATGTCGGTTTTGCCTGCGGTGCTGGTGCAGACCGCTATCCTCTCCTTGATTATGGCACTGGCAGGCTTCGGCTGTACCATGCTTCTGCGGGACTTTAAGCAATTTTCACTGGCGTATCTGGTAATTGCGCTCTTTGCGGCTACGCCGGTATTTCTGGCGGCAAATACTTCCGTAAAGATGGCGTGGATCGATTACCACCCGTTTTACCATGTATATATGGGACTGAAAAACGCCTTTTTCGGTGTCCCGACTACAAACCCGGTCTACTATGCCGGTGCGATAGGCGCAATCATTTTACTCTTTCTCCTTGTAGAAGCTGCGTTCCGCAAGGAAATGGGAAAGGAGGGCTGACCATGAAAGGACTGCTCTATCAACTGAAAAGTGTCCGAAAAGACAAGTTCTGTATCATGTCATTTCTCCTGCCTATCGTGGTCGCTGTGGCATTGAATTTTGTCGGCTCCATTGACCTTTCTTCATTGGGGGAATTTCATTTTGGAGTAACGGCAAAGGTCACCACTTCGGAAGTCAACACATGGCTGGAACGATATGGTACTGTCACAGTTTATCCCACACAGGAAGAACTGATTGAGGCCATCAATGAACCGTCAACAAACCTGATTGGTGTGGAAATGGCTGACGGCAGCATCCAGACAATCCTTTCCGGCGATGAACTGGATATGTTTCAGCAGACAGCCAACACGCTCCCGGCTCTTTACGAGCAGAGGGAATGGGCGGCACAGGCCAGTGTGCAGGTATTGGAGCGCCCGGATATGATGGCGGGTTATCAGAATATCTTTATTGCCATTACGCTGATCGTGGCAATGTTCATGGGCTGTACCTTTAATGCCATGAACATTATTTCCGAAAAAGAGGATGGCGTTGCGCTGATCAATGAAATCCTGCCTATGACGCACAGGCAGTACATGATGCAGAAAATCTTTGTGGGTTTTGTATTCGGCTGCCTGTCCGCTATTCTTACGGCGGCCATCTGCTTCCGGCTCTCTTTCACAGGGGCGGCGGTCATGCTGGCATTGATCGTCCTTTCCGCATTTGTGTCGGCTCTGATCGGTTTGTTTGTAGGCAAACTCTCCGATGGCATGATGGTAGGCGTGGTCTATATTAAAATCGTGATGATCGTATTTATGGCAGTTCCAATCCTGAATTATCTGGTCGGTGCAGGAAACAAAGTCCTTTCCTACATTTGCTACCTGATCCCGTCCAGCGCCACCTTTGAGGGCATTATGGATTTGGCGAATGGGACTGCATCAACAGCGGTTAAGGACATCGTTATCCTTGCTCTCCATTGTGTCCTTTGGTTCTTGCTTTATCTGTTTGTATCTAAGCGGCAGAAAAAACATATTTAACAAAACTATTATTCTTGGGTATATTAGCACTTCTATGTAACGTTAAGATACAAATGGTTTAAGGATGGTGATGTGATGGGACATTAGCTGTTTTGGATATAGAAGAATCTGGAAAGCAGATTGGAGAAAAGTTATTCTTACTTCTTGACGAGGAACAAAAGAATGCTCTGATGCAATATATTTTAGAACAAGAAGTCTGTCATGGATCGGCACTCATTTCCTGTCACACTTCTTCCATAATAGAGAAAAATCCTCTGACAGAAATACAAGAAGGCGAGCTTTATCTATGCCTGGAACATCGTACTGTTAGGGTTCGCGAACGGATTATCAACCTGACAAGTAAGGAGTTTGATATACTGGCATTACTCATTGCCAATCCCAAACGTGTT
>DKVI01000104.1 GCA_002491115.1 Lachnospiraceae bacterium UBA7182
TTTGTTTTGACGTATTTATCTATTGCCTGCCCATCGTATTTTGATACAAAAAACAGCATAAATAAAAGGAATGCCGCTACGCAGTCAAAAACTGCAATGTCTTAAAAGACTGGCAATCCCATTATTTCCATACAACACTCAGTCGTTTTTTGCAATCAAAAACACTTGAATCCGATAAATTCTTTGTATATAATTGATAAAAACAGCAACGAAATTTCAACAGGAGACCGGAGATGAACTCTGCTTTAAAACTGCCCATCGGCATCGAAGAATTTAAAGAAATCCGCACGGAAGGCTTTTACTATGTAGATAAGACAGGACTGATCACGGAACTTTTAAATAACTGGGGCAAGGTAAATCTTTTCACCCGCCCCCGGCGGTTCGGTAAAACCCTGAATATGAACATGCTGAAATATTTCTTTTCTTATGGATGCGACCCCAGGCTGTTCGACGGACTCGCCATATCGGAAGAAAAAGAACTCTGCGAAAAATATAGGGGAAAGTTTCCGGTGATCTTTATTACACTCAAAGATATTGACGCTTTGGAATATGACCAGGCACAGAATGCGTTATGTTCCGTTATCGGCGACGAAGCGATGCGTTTTTCTTTTCTCCTGGAAAGCGACCGGCTCTCTGACGAAGAGAAACAGCAATATTCCATGTTAATTCATGCCATACCCTGTTGTCAGGAAGCAATTACCATGCCTTTGCATATATTAAAAAGAAGTCTGCAGATTTTGTCCAGGCTCCTGTGTAAACACTACGGTCAGAAAGTCATTTTACTCATTGACGAATACGACGTCCCCCTTGACAAAGCACAGCAGCATGGGTATTACGACGAAATGGTCGACCTGATCCGCGGACTCTTCGGACAGGCATTAAAAACAAATGACAGCATTTTTTTCGCCGTGCTCACCGGATGTCTGCGGATCGCAAAAGAAAGCATCTTCACAGGACTGAATAATTTCAAAGTCCTCTCCATCACCAGCGCCCGGTTTGGCGCATACTTCGGCTTCTCCGACACGGAAGTCAAAGCCATGCTGGCATACTATGGACTTGACAACAAACATACGCTGATGAAAGCATGGTACGACGGATACCGTTTTGGAGAAACTGACGTCTACTGTCCCTGGGATGTACTTAACTATACGGATCAGCTTCTGGCCAGTCCGGACGCACGCCCCGGGGCATTCTGGATCAATTCCAGCGGCAATGATATCCTGCGCACACTGCTTAAGAAGGCCACGCCCCAGACCAGACGGGAACTGGAATGTCTGGTAAACGGAGAGACTGTCACAAAAAAGATCAACGAAGAACTGACCTATCGGGAATTATACGACAGCATCGACAGCCTGTGGAGCGTCCTTTTCACCACCGGCTATCTGACCAGGCGGGCAGAGACAGACTTAAACACTTATGAGCTTGCCATTCCCAACCGCGAGATCCGCATGATTTTCGAGGAACAGGTGCTTACCTGGTTCCAAGAGGAAGCCAGAAAAGACACCTCCGCTTTGGACGCGTTCTGCGAAGCTTTCCGGCAGAAAGATCCCGCAGCGATCGAGCGTATGTTTACCGCCTATCTGAAAAAGACCATCCATATCCATGATACTGCCGTGCGTAAATATAAAAAGGAAAACTTCTATCACGGTATCCTCCTGGGGCTTTTAAGCCACAGACAGGACTGGGATCTGCTTTCAAGCGCCGAATCCGGGGAAGGCTACAGCGATATTCTCATTGAACTTCTGGAGGAAGAGATCGGCATCGTCATTGAGATCAAATATTCCGAAAGCCCGAACATGGAAGACGCCTGCACAAAAGCTTTGGCGCAGATCGAAACCAGATCCTACGCAGGCCGGCTCCTTGATGACGGGATGGAGACGATTATAAAATACGGGATCGCCTGCCATAAGAAAAAATGCAGAGTGCAGATGGCGCCAGATACTTGAAAAGCCTCTCCGGGAACCTGCCCGGGAGGCTTTCTTCTTAGAATTTTATAATAAATTCTCTTGTTACTTTTCCTTTAAAATTCCCCTTTCCTTTAATCGTGGCCTCAGGGCGTTTTTTCGTTTCCTCCCAGGTCACGTCTTTATTGTTTTTACAGGAGAGCGTGTAGTCTCTGTTTTCTATAAGCCGTCTGCCATTAAACGTCAGTTTGAGATCCGGTCTGCTTTTGCCTCCCTGAATATACACGGCTTCATATACAGTGTCCGCTTCCAGGCCTTTTATCTGCCTGTCCGGATCCAGCGCAAGATCATAAGTCGTTATTCTAAAGGTCTTTTTGATCGTCCCTGTGCAGGCTCCAATGCCGGTAATCGTTAATGTAGCTTTTCCAACATTTTTATTGTTGGCATAAATGGCCGTATAGTCGATTCCTTCCGTCAAACGTTGCCCGTCTTTTGTGGTGACAGAAAATTCCTGCACTTGAGGCATACCGTTATACGTCTTCTGCTTTGTAAGCCCCTCAACCCGCGCGCCTTTTAAAGAGACGCCGGCAATTTTGAAAGTCACTTTCTTCGTTCCGGCATATGCGCCTTTGCCTGCCACATACGCCGTCGCTGTTCCAATCTCCACATTATCTTTCCAGGTAACTTCATAGTCCGTTCCTTTGACCAACGGCTTCTTTCTATAAGTCACATCCAGTTCCGGCTCCTGGGCAGTGCCCTTATAGTCCTGTGCCGGAATCTTTTTGACGGAAGCTTTCGTGATCAGAATCTTATCTGTGACAGTCAGATAGACCGTCCTGGTACCTGTGAAGTTTCCGCTGGTTCCTTTTGACAGCTCAACCGGATAAACAGCCCCCGGATTCTGATATGCCCCGGCAGACGTATCCGGAAACGCAGCTTTAAAATCTTTTTTATTCTCAAGCTTTTTCCCGTTCCAGGTCAGCGTGGGAATTTTTTTCTGTATTTTTTTGTTCCATGCGACGGTAAAATCGTCCACTGTAACATCGTTCAGGTCCACAGGCAGTATATGAAAATTCTCTGTCAGCACCCGGGGAGTCGGACAATGTTTTTTTAACTTGACGGTTACAGTTGGTATTTTCATTGTAGCATTTTCCACATCTGCCTGTATATTATTTTTATATTGAATCGTGTAATCGAGTCCTTGATCCAGGCGTTCTCTGCCCCAATAGACATGAACATCCGGACAGATTGCTTTTCCTGTATAGGAATAATTCTTTATTTTCGCAATCCAGATTCCGTCCGGAATACCGTCTGTCGGAACATCCTGCTCCCATACATCCCCCAGTTCTCCCGGATCCGTTACCCAGCAGGCATAAAGAGTCATATTGTTCTTCACAATATCCAGAGCGAAATCCCATGGAATTTCGCAGGCGGGTTCTTTGTACCAGCCTTTGAAAAGATAACCGTCTGCCGTGGGCACAGCGGGTTCTTTGATTAGTTCCTGGTCTTTCACTGACAAATACGGAACATATTCTGCAGGCAAAGTTCCATGACCCTGAAGATCAAAAGTTACTGTATAAGTCACTTTATCAGGATCTGTATCTTCTGCCTGTTTCCATCCTGCGTACAAGGTTATGTCCTCAGTTACGGTATCTTTGTCAAAATCCCAAAGGTTTTCGCAGGCGGCTTCCTTATACCATCCGGTAAAAATATAACCGTCTGCGGATGGGTCGGAACGTTTCGGAAGTAATTCTCCCGAAACTATTTTAGGGTAAGACGCATATTCTTCCGGTAAAACCCCATGCCCCTGAAGGTCGAAAGTTACTGTATAAGAACCAGGGATCTCATCAGGAACCTTGTTTTTGCAAAGCAGGACGCTGTAATTTAAGTTCTGCGGCAGTTCTGTGACAGTGAGTTTCCCTTCACCTTCCTGATACCAGACATCTCCTTCCCCGGCCGGCAGATCGACCGTATCCTGCACATTTACAGGTGTCTTAATCTCCAATAAGGCATCACACTCCAGAAACATCTCATATGCATCCTTTGCTTTCCCAAGATCAAAATGACTCAGATCCAGTTTGGAAAGTTTGCTGCAACCACAAAACATCCAGGTCGTATCTGTTGCCTGACTGGTGTCAAAACCGCTTACGTCCAGTTCTGTCAGTTCCCTGCAATAAGAAAACATCCAGGACATATCCGTCACATGGCTGGTATCAAAACCACTCACATCCAGCTCAGGTAAGACAGCGCAACCAAAAAACATTTCAGACATGTTCGTTACCCGACCAGTGTCAAAACCACTCACATCCAACTTTACAACAGCCAGACAGCAATAAAACATTTCTGACATATTCGTTACCTGACCAGTATCAAAACCGCTCACGTCCAGACCTGGCAGACGGTAACAATTATAAAACATTTCGGACATATCTGTTACCTGACCGGTGTCAAAGCCGCTTACATCCAGCTCTGACAGATTCCGGCATTCACAGAACATGCAGGACATATTTTTTACCTGACTGGTATCAAAACCGCTTACATCCGCTTTGGTCATGTTTTCGCATCCGAAAAACAGATACGAAGCGTCAGTCATGCCTTCCACACGGATTTCGGCACTCAAAATTCTGTCTCTGTGAGGATACCAGGGGGCGCGGCCTTTGTTGGTATACTTTGAAACATCCCCAGTTCCATAAACCGTCAGTTTTCCTTCTTTATCAATCTCCCATTCGATCCGTCCATATGTTTCTTCTATCTTTCCGCCTGCATATCCATTTTCTGTTCCCCAACTCCTTTTCATCACCTTCAAAGCCAAAACTGTTTCGCATCCTTTACAGGTTATCTTCAGTTCTTTCTCTCCAGGTATGGACATATCTATCTCATCCGCATTCGTACTGTACTCTGTGATTTCGCTGGCATTATTTTCTTCCGCATAGTACACGACCCACAGATCGTCAAGGTTTAACCGTTCATTGCAGACATACAAGGTCTTTGTTTTCTGAGCAATGATATAAGGATAAGAAATATCAGGCTTACCATATCTGTATACCAGAATACTATATTCCAGATTTTCCGGAAGTATCGCGTATGAAGATGCACTGTTATACCATACCGCGCTTGGAACCATCGGTAACCGGACACTCATACCCTCTTTTACATTCCTGGGAGTCCAGATACGAGTCATAGATTCACAATCCAGGAACATATCCGTCATATTACCGGCTTTGCTTACATCAAAACTGCTTAGATCCAGTTCTGTCAGCCAAAGACAGCCATTAAACATTTTCTCTGTGCTCTCTACGCTGCCGGTATCAAAATTACTGATGTTCAGGGATTTTAATCTTTCACAATAACTGAACATCTCTGACATAGATGTTACCCGAGATGTGTTAAAATGGCTCAGATCCAGCTGTTCCAGACTGCTACACCGGCGAAACATGGCATACATGGCGACGACTTTTCCCGTATCAAAACTGCCCGGATCTATGGCGCGAAGCCGTGTACAAGAATCGAACATTTCATTCATATATTCTACATTTCCGGTGTCAAACTGACTGACGTTCAGCGTTTCCAGATTGTTGCAATAACAAAACATCTCTGACATAGATGTTACTCTGCCCGTATCCAGGCTGCTCAAATCCAGATTGACCAGACTGCGGCAATTATAAAACATACGGCTCATATTTGAAACAAACCTTGTATCAAAACTGCTCAGATCTACACTGGTCATATATTTACATTCATAAAAGAGGTCAGACGCATCTGTCATTCCGGTCACAGCGATCCTGGCCGATAAAATCTTACTTCTGTAAGAATACCACGGAATTTCCTGAGCACCATAGACGGCGCTGTTTCTGACATTCCCGGTTCCTGTAACCGTCAATTTTCCTGCTCCGTCAATCACCCATTCAATCTTACCATAGTCTTCATTGACACTTCCCTTTGCAATCTCTCCGTCTTCTTCTCCTCCGGTCTTTGTAAGACTGCCCACAGTTAAAACCACATTTGCCGTCATATTATTATAAGTCACTGTCAATGTCTTTTTGCCCGGAGCAGACATATCTATCTGCGCCGCATTTGTACTGTATGCAGTCACTTTTTGCGCATTTCCCAGACTGGCATAATAAGTTACTGTAAGATCGTCCAGTGTCAGCGCTTCTCCACACCGGTAAAAAGGGTTGGTCTTTCTGACTGTTATGTAAGGATACTTGACAGAAGGCCTCTCCGGTCTGCACATTAAAACACTGTAATCAAAATCCTGCGGAAGATAGAAAGTAGGGTATTCTCCGCTGTTTTCCCAATACCATGGCACAGATGAATTATATACCCCATCTTTGTCATATCCCGGCGAAGGCGCATGAACAGCATTATACTTCTGGTTGATCGGAGTTCTAATTCTGGACAGACTGGTGCAATCGGTAAACATTGGTTCCATATCATCCTTAGTTCTTACATTACCAAGGTCAAAACCGCTCAGATCCAGTTCTGTCAAATTGATGCAATAATCAAATATATTGTTTATTTTTGTTAGACAGTCTGTATTAAAATTGCTGACATCCAGCTTTGCAAGGCTTTGACACCCATAGAACATAAAAGACATGTCTTTTACACGGCCGGTATTAAAGCTGCTGACATCCAGTTCCTTTAATCCGCTGCATCCGGAAAACATACCGCTCATATTTTCCACTTTTCTGGTATCAAAGTGACCCACATCCAATGTTTTTAATCCGCTGCAATTAAAAAACATAGTGCTTAAATTTTCCACACGGCTGACATCAAAGCTGCTTACATCCAAACTTGACAAACTTTTACATCCTGAAAACATACCATTCATAATCAATACTTTTCCAGTATCAAACCCTTTCAGATTCAATGCTGTCAGCTTTTCGCAGTCATCAAACATACATCCCATATATTCTGCCTGACTGGTATCAAAACCGCTTACATCCACACTTTCCAGGCTCTGGCATCCCATGAACATACTTGACATGTTTGTCACGCAACCAGTGTCGAAATGACTCACATCCGCGCGCGGCAGTTTTTTGCAGTCGCTGAACATAAACGACATATTGGCCACCTGACTGGTGTCGAAGCCGCTTACATCCACATCCGCCAGTTCCCAGCAGCTGGCAAACATATAAGACATATTTACCACACGGCTGGTATCAAAACCGCTTACATCTATACCAGGCAGACTCATACAACTACAAAACATAAATGACATCGTTGTCACCTGGCTGGTATCAAAGTGGCTCACATCCACATTTGACAGTTTTTCGCAGCCACCAAACATAAACGCCATATCCGTCACCTGACTGGTGTCCAGACTGCTCAGGTCTGCATTTGTCAGATTCATGCATCCGTCAAATAATCCGTTTGCATTTGTCAGACCTGTCACATTCACTTTAGCTGACAAAATCTGTTCCCGATAAGGGTACCAGGGAGTCTGGGCCTGAAACCACTGGTCGCTTTTCCCTCTCTCCTGGAAATCCCCCGTTCCTTCGACTGTCAGCATACCATCCGCATCGATCTGCCAGGTAATCTGTCCTCCGATCTCCACAGTGCCGCCCGGAAGCCCATCTTCGCCTTCATTCAGCAGGACAGATCCGTTTTCTTCTCCCTCTTCCGGGTCTGTTTCGTTTTCTTCTGCAGCACTTTCTTCTAATGTTTCGTCCGGTACACTGTCTTCTGGCCCGGCTTCGCCGTCAGTATCCTCTTCCGAAGTATTTTCTTCATATGTACTGTCAGCAGCCTCTGTTTTGTCCTCCGCCCCCTGTATGGAATCCGGCGCCGCCTGCGCATCCGGCAGGGCATACACAATCCCCGGTTCTGTCAAAAACAGTGTCCCGCATAAAACTGTAGCCGCCAGTTTTCTGATTTTCCCCATCATTCTAATCCCTCCGCTCATCAACAATATCTTGTTCTATCTTACCATACTTTATGTTCCGTGTAAAATAACAATCAGTAAATGTGACGCTTATATATCAAAATCCTTTTTCCTTCAACTCCTTCACGATCTGCACATACGTCTCCACCACATCAAACCCCTTATAATCTTCCCGTTTCAAATCGATGATATCCCCATGGGAAATCCCTCTTGTACGGGCATTGGAAAATACACCTTTAAATTCTCCCCATTTCGCCGAGGACACGCTGACCAGCCCGTCATTTTCCCCTTCCAAAGGGCGGATCATACAGTAAGGGATGCTCAGAAGCAAATGGCTCCAGGGATGTTTCATCCGGGAGGTGTAGCTCTGGTAATATACCTGGGGCGCGTCTTTTACTTCTTCATTGAAGCGCCGGCTTTCCGCGGTGGAAAACTGCCGTGTGGCCGTATAAAAATCCGGATTTTTGTCCCCGAACACGGAAAAAGTATGGTCAAAGCAGCCCGCCACAAACCGGTAAAGCCCTTCCGGCAGACGGCAGGCGTAATCCACGAACCGGCATCCTCTGTGGGGCGTATTCATGGTGGTTAGAGAAGCCACATAGGGCGCCATTTCCAGTTTGGAAATAGCGTATCTGGCGTCCAGGCCTCCTTTGGAATGGGCAATGATATTCACTTTTTCACAGCCGCTTTCCGAAAGGACCTGGAAGATCTTTTTGCGGATATCCTCTGCATTGTAAACGATCGTGCCAAGGGCTTCCTGGTTGCCGTAGTAGACAGTGGCCCCGTTTCTCATAAGTTCCCTGGGAATCCTCCCCCAGTAGTTAAAATACCGCAGATCCCTGAATCCGATCCCGTGGACCATCACCAGCGGATATTTTGTCCTGCAGATCTCCGAATCCACCCGCAGTGCCCGAAGCTGCACCTTTTCCCGCTCAAAGTCATATTCTTCATAGACCAGCCGGCAGGCATATAAAAGCACAATCAGGTTCAGCACCGGTATCCACATGACTAAAACCATGACTACCCGGCGCAGGATGCTTAAACGTCTGGAAGTAAAAAAGATCCGAAGCACGCCTGCTGCCAGCAAAAAGAAACATCCGATACAGGCAAATACCGCATTGGAAACCAGGATTCCAAGTCCGGGGTCACGGATCATATATTTTTTTAAATAGATAAAATAAAAGATCAAAGCCTGCGTCGCCATGGCGTACAACCCGCAGTACACCAGTCTTCGCCCGCCCATCATGATACGCACGCGAAACCCGGTCCCTGCCCGGTCGCGAACAGGAAGAAATGTAAGTCCCAGCAGGTTACATACCAGAAGAAACGTCATAAGGAGCATCGCGAACCTGTAACCGGTTCTCTGGCTCCATAAAAAGATCAGATTCAGCGCGCAGGGAACGCTGCACGCCAGCCAAAAGCGACTCGCCCATTTTTTCATAAGTAAGTCATCCCTCGTGATAAAAACCCCGGATTTTCCGCAAATCCGAGGTTCTCGTTCAAAAGCTTCTATATTTTCTTTAAACTCTGGACAGATATTCTCCGGTCCTCGTATCGATCTTGATCGTATTCCCTGTCTCCACGAACAGCGGAACATACACGACTGCGCCTGTCTCCACGGTAGCGGGCTTGGTAGCGCCGGTAGCCGTATCTCCCTTGAAGCCTGGTTCTGTATCGGTGATCTCCAGTTCCACAAACAGAGGCGCTTCTACTGCGAATACATTACCATTATGAGAACAGATCTTAACCATCTCGTTCTCTTTGACAAACTTCAGGGCGTCTCCCACATCGTCGCTGTTCAGAGCGATCTGGTCATAGGTCTCCACGTTCATAAAATGGAACAGATCTCCGTCGCTGTAAAGATATTGCATGTCCACACGGTCAATACGCGCCGCCGGGAACTTCTCTGTGGGACGGAAGGTTTTCTCCACCACGCCGCCGTTAATGATATTTTTAAGCTTCGTCCTTACAAATGCCGCTCCTTTTCCCGGTTTTACATGCTGAAACTCCAATATCTGATAAACATTACCCTCTATTTCCAGTGTAACGCCGTTCCTGAAATCTCCTGCTGAAATCATCTGATCTTTCCTCCTGATTATAGTTCTTATATTACAGTCTTCTGCTGCTTAACGATTGTCGGAGAAATGCGCAATCCCCCGAACCTCATACTATTCTATAATAGAACCCGCATTATTTCAACTGTTTTTTTCATAACAGCCCCATTAACCGAATCTGCGCATCTCCTGATCAATGATCTGAAGCACCTGATACACGCTGCGTCCGTCTGTGCGGATGTCAAGATGCGCCGCCTGCCGGTACAGTGCCTCCCTGTCCCGCATAAGCTTTTCCACTCTGGCTTCCAGGTCCTCTCCGTTTAACATAGGACGGCTTCCGTCCCCTTTGACTCTTTTCAGAATCGTCTCTTTTGTGGCGGACAGATAAACGACACATCCCAGGCTGCGAAGAAGCGTCCGGTTCTCTTTACGGACCGGCATTCCGCCGCCCACCGATATAACCGCGCCGCCGGTATCATCCTGCATCCTTTTAAGAAGTTCTGTCTCCAGATCCCGAAAATAAGACTCTCCGTATTCCGAAAACAGATCCGGAATACTTTTTTTCTGCTCCGCCTCGATCCGTTCATCCGTATCGATGAACTTCATGCCCCGATCCCGGGCCAGAAGTTTTCCGACCGTCGTCTTCCCCGCTCCCATAAATCCGATCAAGATTATATTCTTCATCCTTTTACTCCAATATTTTCTTCAACTCATCCATAAACGTGTTCACGTCTTTAAACTCTCTGTAGACTGACGCGAACCTCACATAGGCGACAGAATCCAATTCCTTTAATTTCTCCATCACAAGCTCCCCGATCTCCTGGCTGGAAATCTCCCGCACCTCTTTATTAAATATGGCAGCCTCGATCTCATCCACCATCCTTTCAATCTGATCGGCAGAGATCGGCCGTTTATGGCAGGCACGGAACACGCCGCCTTCCATCTTCGTCCGGTCATAAGGCTCCCGGTTATTATCCTTTTTAATCACAATGACAGGTATCGTTTCCACCTTCTCATACGTTGTAAATCGCTTTCCGCATGTATCGCACTCTCTCCTGCGCCGGATAGAATCTCCGTCCTCGGCAGGTCTGGAATCGATGACCCTTGTATTATCCTTCTTTCCGCAATACGGACACTTCACGCCAACACCCCCTTTTCGTTGTAAGTATATAACATCCGCTTCCCGTGCGTCAACGAAAACAGACAAAAAATAAGTAAATTCTCCGCTTTTCTTTACATATGCTATAACAAACCCGTATAAGGAAATGCTGCTATGCTGTACTGTGAATTAAAGCAAAAGGATGTGGTCAACCGCTGTAACTGCAGGCGCCTGGGAAAGGTCTGCAACCTGATCCTGGACGAAAAAAGCGGCTGCATCTGCTCCATTGTTGTCCCCGGACCATCCCGCTGCCTGGGGCTGTTCCCTTCCGACCAGGAGTTTGTCATTCCATGGAATAAGATCTGCAAGATCGGGCCCGACGTCATACTCGTGGAAATCTGTGAAGAAGACTGTCTTTGCCCTGTCAAAAAATCCGGTTCCTTCTTCTCTTAGACTTTAGCCTGATTCTCAGATTTTGGCATTTAATATTTTTTTCTTCCTGCATAAGCGCGGTTTTTTGGGAAATCCTTTTATATAAGCGAAAACGATGATGCAGGAGGGAATCGAATGGTTTTAAACAAGGTTGAAATCTGCGGAGTCAATACATCCAAACTGCCGCTTCTTACCAATGAAGAAAAAAAGCTGCTTTTTGAACGGATTCAGAAAGGGGATAAAGAAGCCCGGGAACTGTACATTAAAGGAAATCTGCGGCTGGTGTTAAGCGTGATCAAACGCTTCTCCTCCAGCAGTGAAAACGCGGACGACCTGTTTCAGATTGGCTGTATTGGCCTTATGAAGGCCATCGACAACTTTGACTGCACCATGGATGTCAAGTTCAGCACTTATGCCGTCCCCATGATCATCGGGGAAATCCGCCGGTATCTAAGGGACAACAACAGCATCCGCGTCAGCCGGTCTTTACGCGATACTGCTTATAAAGCCATCTACGCCAAAGAAAATCTCCTGAAGGAGAGTTCCAAAGAACCCACCATCCAGGAGATTTCCGAAGCCATCGGCATCCCGAAAGAGGAGATCGTCTATGCCCTTGACGCGATCCAGAGCCCTGTCAGCCTCTATGATCCGGTCTACACCGAAGGAGGGGATACCCTCTATGTCATGGATCAGATCAGCGACAGGAAAAACAAGGAAGAAAACTGGGTGGAAAATCTCTCCCTGTCCGAAGCCATGAAGCGGTTAAGTCCCCGGGAGAACCATATCATTAACCTGCGCTTCTTCGAGGGGAAGACCCAGATGGAAGTCGCGGAAGAAATCCATATCTCCCAGGCGCAAGTCAGCCGTCTGGAAAAGAATGCCTTAAAGACCATGCGTAATTACCTGAAATAACGGTCATTCGTACTTTATGATCTCCTTTTTCAGACGGCCGATAATCTTTTTCTCCAGCCTTGAAATATAAGATTGGGAGATTCCCAGAAGATCCGCCACTTCCTTCTGGGTCATCTCCCTTCCGGCCGGATGATTTAATCCAAATCGCAATTCAATAATCATTTTTTCTCTCTTGGAAAGCTTCGAGAGCGCTTTTTTTAACAGCTTTTTCTCTACTTCATTTTCCAGATCTCTGTATATAATATCTTCATCTGTCCCAAGTATATCCGATAAAAGGAGTTCATTGCCGTCCCAATCCACATTCAGAGGTTCGTCGATCGACACCTCCATCCGTACTTTACTGTTGCGCCTGAGATACATCAGAATCTCATTTTCAATGCATCTGGAAGCATAAGTCGCCAGTTTTATATTTTTATTTCGGTTAAAGGTATTGATTGCTTTGATCAGGCCGATCGTCCCGATGGATATAAGGTCTTCCACCCCGACGCCGGTATTATCAAACTTTTTCGCTATGTATACGACCAGCCTCAGATTATGCTCAATCAAAGTCGCCCTTGCCTGCTGCTCTCTGTCTGTCTCAAGCTCCAGGATCGCCTGATTTTCTTCCTGAGCATCCAATGGCGGCGGCAGGATCTCCGCTCCGCCTATATAGTGGATCTCCCCCTGTCTGGAGAAAAACATGCTTTTAAATCTTGGCGCTACTTTGAGTTGAATCTGATGTGGTATCGTTACCTTGATGATCATAGTCCCTCCTTTTACGAGGGTATCAGGTCACGATGAAGTATCAGCTTGTACTGTATGTTTTCATCAGGCATAACAGCGACCATCGGATACTTTAGATACCTTTGTTCTCCGGAAAACATAAGTTCCATCCCATCCAGAACATATGCGGTAAGGATTCCTTTTCCCGATATGGTATGGTAGGGAATGAACCGGGGAAGGTTCTCCTTACCGGAGCCGTCTAAAAGCTTCTTTAATACTTCCTGATCCAGGATGCTGACTGCCCTTTTGCTGACAGGGTCATAAAGACCGTTTCCCGTATCGAACAGCGCTTCTATGGATATCCGGCATCCGCCATGATACAATATGGCCAGGCAGGTCCTTTTCTCGACCTTTTTCCTGTTTTTGAATATGTACTCCGCTGCCAAAAGAACGATTGCCGACGCACCGCTGTAACATGCAAACCATACTCCGCTCATCCTGTGAAACTGTTCCAGATACCGCAGAATTCCGTTTAAAACAAAACTCTGCATATACAGGCACAATACCCGAAAAGCAAAGTGTCTTCTGTTCCCAAAAGTCATGCATACCATCCCTGCTGCCAGAGCGGCCGATCCCAGAAAATAACCGACTCCGGACAGGCGGTCCGAAACAACAACAAGCACACAGGCTCCCAGGCTGCCCAATGCCGCCGCTGTCACAGTCCGCAATGCTTTCACCTCTGCCTGTTCCCACCAGGCAGTCAGAAATAAAAGAATCGCATTCATACACAGGTTTTCAACAAACAGCACATCTACATAAACTTCATAGTACACTTGCTACCCTCTCTCTTATGGTAATAACCATTATAGGGAGAAATGACTGCGTTTTTTGTCATATACTGCTGAGGTTTGGGCGATTTTTATCCCCAGGATTCGACCTGCGGCATCATCAGGCAAAATATTTTTCTTTGATCAGTTCCACCGGCATCTTTTTATCTGTCCACAGCTCAAAAGCATAAGCGCCCTGATACAAAAGCATATACATTCCGTTAAAAGCCGGACAGCCCGCTTCTTTGGCCATCTTAAGCAGTTTTGTCTCAGACGGATGATAAATCACATCCGATACAATCAGTTCCGGATGCAGAAACATACGGTTCGGAACCAGACAGCCGTCTTCATGGGGACTCATCCCCACTGAGGACGCATTGACCAGTATACGGCTCTCTTCTATGCTTTTTTTCATCTGCGCCGTATCCTGAAGTTCATACATGTTCACCTTGCAGGAAGTCAGATCGTTCACACGATCCGCCACTTTGCTTATGGAATCCCATGAGCCGCCCTTCCTGGCGATCAGATCTATATAAGGAACTCCGTCAAGCGCCGCCTGCGCCATGATAGAAGCCGCAGCGCCGCCTGCGCCTAAAAGCGTCATCTTCTGCCCGATGATATCATACCCTGCGTCTTTTACCGCCGCCATATATCCTTTTCCGTCCGTATTATAGCCGGTCAGTACGCCGTCTTTTTGTACGACTGTGTTGACGGCCCCGATCAGCTTCGCTTCTTTGGAGAGAACATCCGCCCGCTCATACATCAGGCGCTTATGAGGCATCGTGCAGTTCCACCCTCTGGCATTCATGACCACAAGCCCTTCCACAGCCTGTTCAAACCGCTCCGGAGCCACATCAAAAGCCAGATACACATAATCCAGTCCATGATACCGAAAAGACTCGTTATGCATGGCCGGCGAAATACTGTGCGCCACAGGGCTCCCCAGCAGACAGGTCAGTCCTGTATGTCCTGTTATTTTCATCTCTTTTACCTTCTTTCTACAATTAAGAAACGCCTGTGATCCATAAGACCTCAGGCGTTGTATACATGAAATATTATCTGTTCTTCTGGAAAAACTGCGGAATCTGAATCTGCTGCTCTTCCACTGTACTCTCAGGCTTTTTAAAGCTCTTAAGCCCCGGCAGCGGCTGAACCGTCGGTTTTTTCACCTCTGTCTGCCTTCCGAATCCTGCTCCCGACATACCTGCCGTGCTTTTCTGACCGGAAGTCCGGTAGGAAGACGCCGCAGGCCTGGCAGCCCCGTCCTGAAGTCCGGTGGCAATGACGGTAATGCTGACTTCATCCGAGCGGCTGTCGTCGTACATGGCCCCGAAGATGACATTGGCATCCTCTCCTACCTGATCCTGAACATAACTTGCCGCCTCGTTGGCGTCGATCAAAGAAATATCTCCTGATACATTGATGATCACATGGCTTGCCCCGGCGATCGTCGTTTCAAGAAGCGGACTGGTAATCGCTTCTTTCACCGCTTCTAACGCTTTATCGTCACCCTTTGCGGTGCCGATACCGATATGGGCGATCCCCTTGTCCGTCATGACGGTCTGCACATCCGCAAAATCCAGGTTAATCAAAGCAGGCAGGTTAATAAGGTCCGTAATTCCCTGCACTGCCTGCTGCAGCACCTCGTCCGCTTTTTTCAAAGCTTCCGGCATGGTAGTCCGACGATCGACGATTTCAAGAAGTTTGTCGTTCGGAATCACAATCAATGTGTCCACGGACTGTTTCAGCTTCTCTATTCCTGCCAGCGCGTTATTCATACGCTGCTTCGCCTCAAAGCGAAACGGCTTTGTCACCACGCCTACGGTTAAAATACCCATCTCCTTGGCTGCCTTTGCCAGTACAGGCGTAGCACCGGTACCGGTACCGCCGCCCATGCCGCAGGTAACGAACACCATATCCGCGCCCTGTATGGATTCTTTTAATTCTTCTAAACTTTCTTCAGCTGCCTTTTCTCCAATCTCGGGTTTAGCCCCCGCCCCCAGACCTTTGGTCAGCTTTTCGCCAATCTGTATGGCAGTCGGCGCTTTACAAAGCTTCAACGCCTGCTTATCAGTGTTCACCCCAATGAACTCTACTCCCCCGATTTGTTCTTCTACCATTCTATTTACAGCGTTGTTTCCAGCGCCACCGACACCGACTACAATGATGTGGGCCGCTGCCTCTGTTTCATTCGTCATTATTTCTAACAAATTCTATATCCTCCTTCAAAAATGCATCCCACAACTTTCTATAATAGTACCATCATATCTTTTTTTTAACAATTGTGCAACTATATTTTTCAATTTTTCTTTTTCAATTTCGCAAAAAATTCTATATTTATACAAATCATAGTGGCGACAGCAACCACTTCAGCACATCAGCCGCTTAAAAAATCCCCGAAAGTACTGCAAATACTTTCAGGGATCCCTGTTTTTATCAGTATTCCAGATAGGCACCTTTCATAGGACTTACCGCATGTTCGCCAAACAGACGTAAGACGCCGCGTTCATACCGGGTTTTTCCGGGATTCCAGTTCTTCCTGCGTTCTTTCAGGACCTGAGCGATCTTTTCAGGGGATTTTTCTTCCCCGTGAATACCGATGATATTCAGCTTACGCTCCGTCACGTCAATTTCAATCAGGTCACCTTCTTCCACCAGCGCAATCGGGCCTCCCTCTGCCGCTTCCGGACTGCAATGCCCGATCACCGGACCTGTGGACGC
This sequence comes from Lachnospiraceae bacterium UBA7182, assembly GCA_002491115.1. Lineage (GTDB taxonomy): Bacteria > Bacillota > Clostridia > Lachnospirales > Lachnospiraceae > Hominiventricola. Next base: position 16,536 of record DKVI01000104.1, read on the forward strand.
GCCCGAAAAGCGTCCGTCCGTGATCAGAGCAATGCTGCGTCCCAACTCCTGGTCACTGCTGATCGCTTCAGAAGTATAAAACATCTCCGGCATCCCGCTGCCCCTGGGACCTTCATAGCGAATAAAGACCGCGTCTCCTTTTTTCACTTTATGTTTTAAGACCGCATCCAGACATTCTTCTTCACTGTCAAAAGGCCTGGCTTTTAAGACCGCCTTAAACATCTCTTTCGGACAGGCCGTGTGTTTGATCACGGCGCCTTCCGGCGCCAGATTTCCTTTCAGCACGGCGATGCTTCCGTCTGTCCCGATCGCCCGGTCATAAGGACGTATGATATCTTCTCTCGTGACCGTACAGTGATAGCGTTCGTTAAAAGCATGAAGCCACCGCCCGCAGCGCTCATAAAAACCGTTCCGTTTCAGTTCCTCCAGATTTTCCCCCAGCGTCCTGCCCGTCACTGTCATCACATGCAGATGCAGATGAGACTTGATCTCCTCCATAATCGCAGGCACGCCTCCCGCATAGTAAAAGCACTCCGCCGGCCAGCAGCCGGAAGGACGCACGTCCAGAAGATACCTGGCGCCTCTGTGCAGGCGGTCAAACGTGTCGCCGTCTATCTCAATCCCCAGTTCATGGGCAATGGCCGGAATATGGAGCATACAGTTGGTGCTGCCGGAGACGGCCGCATGTACCAGTATCGCATTCTCAAAACTGTCCATCGTTACGATATCCCCCGGCCGCATGTGTTCCATCGTGGCAAGTCTTACTGCCTGTCTTCCGGCTTCCCTGGCAAAAGTAAGAAGATCCGGACTGTCCGCGGGCATCAGCGCGCTGCCGGGCAGGGACAGGCCCAGGGCTTCCGCCATAATCTGCATGGTGGAGGCTGTCCCGATAAAAGAACATGCGCCACAGCCCGGACAGGCATTTTGTTTTGCCCAGTTTAATCGCTCCTCATCGATCTCGCCCCTTTGAAATCTGGCGCTGTACATTCCCAGCTGTTCCAGCGTCAGCATATCGGGACCCGCATTCATGGTTCCTCCTGGTACGACCACAGAGGGGATATTGACTCTGCAAAGTCCCATCAGATTGCCGGGCATCCCTTTGTCACAGCTTGCCAGGAACACGCCTGCGTCAAAGGGAGTCGCATTGGCATGGATTTCTATCATGTTGGCGATCATCTCACGGCTTGCCAGGCTGAAATTGATCCCGTCCGTACCCTGGCTTTCGCCGTCACAGATATCCGTGCAAAAATACCTTGCACCGAAACCGCCCTCCTCCATGATTCCTTTTCTTACCTCTTCTGCCAGAATATTCAGATGTACACTTCCCGGATGACTGTCGCCGTATGTACTCTCGACAATCACCTGAGGTTTGGATAAGTCTTCCACACGCCAGCCGGTCCCGATCCGCAGAGGATCAAGCTCCGGAGCAAGTTTTCGCATTTCCTGGCTTTTTAATCCGCTCATATTTTCCGATTCCTTTCGTTCCTTTTAATTTTTATCATGCAAAGAAAGATATGATCCATGCTGCCACAAATCCGGTCACACCCACAAGCGTTTCCATCATCGTCCACGTCTTAAGAGTGGTCTTTTCGTCCATCCCGATCAGAGATTTTACCAGCCAGAAACCGGAATCGTTAAAATGGGAACATACCGTAGCGCCGCCTGCCACAGCCGCCGTCGTACATGCCAGATAAAGCGGAGATAAACCGCTGATTCCCGGAATGGCTGCGATGATGCCTGCCGCCATGGTCATGGCTACCGTAGCGGAACCTACACAGATACGCACCAGGGCCGCCACGAGAAACGCAAGGACCACGATCGGTAAAGACATGGAAGACACCGCATTCCCGATGATATCTCCCAGACCGGAGTATTGGAGCACATAGCGCAGCACACCGCCGCAGGCTGTGACCAGAAGAATCAGGCCGGTGGGTTCCAAAGACTTCGTCATAATCTTCTCCAGTTCTTCCAGATTATATCCGTGCCTTAATCCGAGAATCAGCATCGCCGCCATGGTAGCGATCAGGAGCGCCACAAAGGGTTCCCCCAAAAATCCGAATATCGGCTGCAACCCTTCCAACGCCGGGACGACGCCTGACAAAGAATCTAATATAATAAGAAGCAACGGAATCAGAATAATCCCCACAATTACCCCAAAATCCGGCAGCTTTGATTCGTCAAAATCCGCCTGCTGCGATACATGTTCCGGAATGGCGATGTCGTATTTACTGCCGCAGACAGAACCCCACACCGGTCCTGCCACGATCATGGCGCACACGCCGCAGAGAACGCCTACCATAATGACCCATCCAAGCTCTACATTCAGCATGTTCGCCACCAGCACCGGACCCGGAGTCGGCGGAATATAGGCATGGCCTACGGCAAGCCCTGCCAGAAGCGGAATCGCATAGTACAAAGAAGAACGCTTCGTCTTTTTTGCCAGCGAAAAAGCAAGAGGAATCAGTATGATCAGGCCGGCATCAAAGAATACAGGCATAGCAATGACAAGTCCTGTGATTCCCAGCGCCCAGGCCGCCTTTTTATCTCCGAATTTTTTTACCATGGTCACCGCCAGCGCCTGCGCGCCGCCTGACGCTTCCAGTATGGCCCCGAACATGGAGCCCAAACCTACCAGCAGCGCAATCCCTTTCAGTGTATTACCGATTCCGTCGTTGACGGCCGTGAGAATCTGCTCCGGAGGCATACCCGCAATCAGCCCGATCGCAATGGCTCCGGTCAAAATGGCGATGATCGCCTGTATCTTAAACTGAATGATCAGCACAAGCAAAATGACCAGCCCCAGAAGGGCAGCCAGCACAAGCCTTACGGGGTTTAAAGCAATCGTTTCTGCATCCATTAAATATTCCCTCTCTTTCTCAGACTTAGTATCTGACATTTGCCCTTATCTATACATCTAAAACTGTCATTCACCATTTTCTTGACAAATGCAGCTTTCCTCCCTATAATAGAGAAGACTTGAATATATAAGCCTCAAAAGGCTGGCATAATCTGAGTAATATATCTGAGGAGGAAATAGAAAATGCCAAGAAAAAAAGCAGCAGATGCAATCGCTGCAACGGAAAAGACTACAAAAGCAAAAACAGCCACAACAAAAGCGACAGAAGAAAAGAAGACAAGGAAGGCTCCATGTAAAACTTCTGTCTGTGTAGAAATGAGCGGCTTGAATGTGTCTGTAGACGATATCCAGAAGGCCGTAAAAAAAGCCGTAAAAGATAAAGGGTTAGACGCTTCCGATCTGAAAATCTATGTCAATGCAGCAGAGCAGGCCGCATACTACACCGTTGACGGCGAAGGCGGCGAAGATTACAAAGTTAATTTAAATGACCTGAACTGACAGGAACTTAAGACCATGAACAAAGACGTCCATAAAGGGCGTCTTAATCAAACAGGATTGAAAAAATTGTTTTCGGAAAACGGCATAGCCTGCGGGCTATGCCGTTTCTTCGTTTATGTCACAAAAATCCTGTTTCAGCTGGATAAGGAATTGAGAGCATGCAAGCCGGACAGCATCGCATGGCTCATATTCAATCCAGATTGAAATTCGTGTAATAAGCAAAACCCGTAACTTCCGTTTTAATTCTTTCATATCAGCCTCCCTATTGTTGGTTTGTAGTCAGGTTTTTCACCCATTTATATTGTTTGTAATGCCTGTAAACGGCTGACAGTTTTATCAATTCATCTAAATTCAGCAAAAAGTAAACTGCCAGGACTGGAAGATGTAAGATAAATGCGGCAAATGCCCCAAGCGGTATAATGATGATCCACATGGTTACAGCGTCACATATAAATCCAAACTTTGTATCGCCGCCTGCGCAAAAAATTCCGGCAATTACCGTAGAGTTAATGGACTTTCCTATCATATAGTAGGAACATATGTATAACATAATCTGTAAGTAGGCGTGGGCCTGTTCTGTCAAGCTTGTAGTAAACATCAAAACCAAAGGGCCTGACAATAAAATGAAAAGTCCGGAAACAGCCCCGGTAATCAATGATATTTTACATAGCAGACTGCCATATTTTTTCGCTGTTTCAAGATTGCCGATTCCAAGTTCATTGCCGACTAAAATGCCGCTGCCGGTGCCGATTCCCAGACATACGCACGCAATCATGTTTTTCACAATATTAGCGACGGAATTAGCGGCGACCGCGTCACTCCCAAGATGTCCCATGATTACGGAAAACATGGTAAAGCCACAGCCCCACACTAATTCATTCGCCAATACCGGCATTGTATAACGGTAATAATCCCGTTTTAACCGGACAAAATCTGAACAAAAATATTTTAATCTCACCCGGACAATACCCGTTTTTACGTTCTCGAAAACGGTAAGAAACAATTCGACTGCCCTTGATATTGTTGTTGCCAAAGCTGCCCCTGCAATCCCCATTTGCGGAAATCCTGACAAGCCAAATATGAGTATAGCGTTTAATAAGATATTCAATACCAATGCGGAAGAGCCGTATATTGTGCTTTTGGTTGTCCTGCCGCTGTTTTTCATAATACAGAGATAAATCTGTGAAAATCCCATAAACAGGTATGACCAGCTTACAATCCGAAGGTATGGGATTCCTGCTTCAATCAGAGGCATTTCATTTGTAAATACCTGCATGAATACCCGTGGGAAGAAAAATGCCGCTATAAAAAATATCATGGAAATTAAAATTGACATTTTCAATGCAATACAAAGAACTTCTTCCACGGATTCCCTGTCCTGTTTTCCCCAATACTGCGCCGCTAAAACTGTAGTACCGATTGTAATGGCTGAAAAAAACAGATTCAGGACAAATTGTGCCTGTGTTGCCAATGATACGGCTGATAATGCTGTCTGATCTAAAAACCCCAACATGAGTGCGTCCGACGCACTTACAAGGGCTGTCATCAAATTTTGGATTGCAACAGGAAAAACCAATGCAATCAGTTTTTTGTAAAAGACGTTTTTTTCTGTTCTCATACTCCTGGTTTTCTGTTCTCTTTTTTCTTGCTTTTTCTCTTCGTCCTGTTATAATTATAGTGTTTACCTTTTGACTTTTCTAACAGAATTGTCGCTAAAAAATATAAATATCGTATTCAGGAGAAGATAGAAGTATGGAAACAGTTGCAATAGAACTCATGCAGGATTTTTCAGAAATTGTCCACTATGAGAACGCGGGAATTCCGCTATATATCCGTACCGCTGATTTAGCAGTTTATCCCGGTATGAGCGCGCCCTGCCATTGGCACGATGATCTTGAATGGATTTATATTTTATCGGGTAAAATGTGCTATTACGTCAACGGTAAGAGGATTCTTCTGAACGAAAATGATTCACTTATGGTAAATGCCCGTCAAATGCACTATGGTTGTTCATATAAAGAGCAGGACTGTCATTTCTTATGTATTTTGTTTCACCCGTCTCTATTTGGAAGCAATAAAATTTTACTGCAAAAATACGTTACGCCTGTTATTGAAAATGCCGGTTGTGAATATCTGCATTTTCATTCAAAACAGACAAGAGGAAAAAAGATCGCAGAATATCTTGAACAAATCCGTTGTTTAAAGGAAAGAGAAGCGAACGCATATGAAATGCAGGCTGTTGCAGTTATGTTTCAGCTATGGAGCAGTTTACTGCAATGCGGGGAATTAGTCATTGAAGATAGCAAAAGTGAAGGTAACAGTGATTTGGAAATACAAAAGAAAATGGTGTCTTTTATTTACCAACATTTTGCGGAAAAAATATCATTGGATGAAATTGCGGCTTCGGGAAATGTAAGCCGTAGTAAATGCTGTCTTATTTTCAAACACTATTTGCAGCAATCTCCGGTGGATTTTCTGAATACGTTCAGGCTGAAAACAAGCTGCAGTCTGCTTCGGAATACTGAAAAGAATATTACAGAGATTGCTTTTAGCTGTGGATTTAATCATTTAAGCTATTTTTCAAAACTGTTTATCAAGAATTTCGGCTGTACTCCACGGGAATACCGCAATCAAAAAAATCGGCTGGGATAGAACAGAATTTTGAGTATAATAAAAGCATCTGGATTTTTTATTTTCCAAATGCTTTCATTTACAACTTATTTAATTGCTATTATCTTACTGTACCTTTATAGCAAAATCTTCATATATCCCGACTGGTACATCTTCTTCAAAAGAGTACTCTTCCATCGTCTCTTTTTCAAATCTATACACCATAACCATCTCTTTTGCAGGATCAACAATCCAGTATTCCCTGACTCCTGCTGTCCTGTATTTAAATAGTTTTACCATGTAGTCTCTTGGCTTGCTGCTTGGAGAAACGATCTCAATTACCCAATCTGGTGCACCGTGACATCCCTTGTCATCCAATTTTGATATATCACAAATAACCGAAATGTCCGGCTCTACATAATTGATCTCATCATCATTCAAAAACACTGCAAACGGAGCCGCCAGAACTTCACATTTTCCATTATTACTGTCAATATAATTGGCGATTGATTGATATAGTCTCCCACTAATCCTTTGGTGCTTCCAACTTGGCGGCGCCATATAATAAATCTTCCCATCAATCAGCTCTGCCCGTTCCCCTTCCGGCAACGCATAGATATCATCTATTGTATAAATTTGTTCTTTTTTTAACGCATCCATCCTTACACCTCCGTTCTAAATGTATTGTAAACCATGTTTTCAGTAAATACAACTATTTTCCATCATTTAAACCAGGATATATCGTTTCAACACCCGCGGTTTTTACGGTACTCCAAAGGCGTACATCCCATCTTCCTTTTAAAAATACGCGCATAATACCCGGGATCGCCAAATCCCACCCGGCCCGCGACGCCGGTGACATCCAGTCCGGACTGCCGCAAAAGCTCCAGGCTTCTTTCAATCCTGTAATCCAAAAGGTATTCAAACATGGTTTCATTCATATATCGTTTAAACAGCCGGCAGCTTTCACTTTTGCACAGATGGACCTGTTCTGCCAGGTCTTCCAGCGTGATCTTCTCGGCATAGTGATCCTGCATATATTCCATAATCTGCCGGATTCGTTCTGTATCCCGCCCGTTTTCCGTCCCAGCCATGTCACCTGATCCCGTATGTTCATAGATCTGCTGCCATATTTTTAAAAGCGCGACCTGTATCTTCAGTTCCATGGAGGGACCCCTTTTTATGTCCAGTTTCCTGATCTGCTCCAGCCTTTTTAATACTTTATTCTGCCATTTAACCTCCGGCGCAAAATGGATGGAGGATAAAGACGGACTTTTTAAAATGTGAGACATATATTTGCTCTGCATAATACTGGAACTGTAGCCGTACAAAAATCTCGGATGGAACGTTATGGACAGATAACTGCAATCCTCTTCATGCAGCCTGCAACCTGTATGAAGTACGTTGGTATTGCAGAACAGCCCCTCCCCCGCCTTTAAATGATACAGGGTATCATTCACCCTGTAAGCAATATCCCCTTCCAGCACAAGCGTCAGCTCGATCTCCGGATGCCAGTGCCATAAAAACTCTTTTGTATCAAAATAAGACAATCGTTCATAACTTATAAGCACCGGAAATTCATAACTTCCATGGGGTTTTAACTCTTTTTGTTCGTGGTCGATCTCTAACTGCATAAAATCTCAATATACTCCTGTTTTATAAGAATATTCTTGTTGAATCTGCCTCTGATTCTCATTATATTAATATTATAAAAGAAGTCAAGAAAACAGCGGAACTTTAATCAAAACTTTAATTTAGGAGGTAGGATATGGAAGTTAACGTAACTGACCTGAGAAAAAAATTTGCAGAACTTTTCGGCGCGGACGGCGAAGCCAAAGCTTATTTCGCACCCGGGCGCGTCAACCTGATCGGGGAACACACCGACTACAACGGGGGCCATGTATTTCCCTGCGCCCTGACCATCGGAACTTACGGGATCATCCGCCCGAGACAGGATCGAACCATCCGTTTTTATTCTCTGAATTTCTCCGATATGGGGATTGTAGAGACATCTTTAGATGACTTAGCCCCCAGCGAATCGGCAGGATGGACCAATTATCCCAAAGGGATCTTCTGGACCTTTGAAAAAAGAGGCTATCATCTGGAAACCGGCGCCGATATCCTGATCTACGGAAACATCCCCGCAGGCAGCGGCCTTTCTTCTTCCGCCTCTCTGGAAGTGCTGACCGGACTGATGCTAAGAGATACGTTCGGGTTCGATATCCCCATGGCAGATCTGGCACTGATCGGACAATATTCCGAAAACAATTTTAACGGGATGAACTGTGGTATCATGGATCAGTTTGCGTCCGCCATGGGCAAAAAAGACTGCGCAATTTTCCTGGATACCAATACGTTAAACTATGAATACGCGCCGGTCAAACTCCCTGACGCCACCATCGTCATCACCAACAGCAATGTAAAACACAGCCTGGTTTCCTCTGCCTATAATGACCGCAGAAGGGAAAGCGAAACCGCATTAAAAGACCTTCAGTCCGTGACACAGATTCAGACCCTCGGCGACCTGACGGAAGACGCCTTTGAACAGTATAAAGACGCCATCAAAGATCCCATTTGCCGGAAACGCGCCAAACACGCCGTCTACGAGAACCAGCGCACCATCAAGGCAGTGGAGGCCTTAAAGAAAAACGATATTGCGACTTTCGGAAAACTGATCAACGCGTCCCACGTCTCCCTTCGGGACGACTATGAAACTTCCTGTCCTGAAACCGACCTGTTGGCCGAGCTGGCCTGGAACGTACCCGGCGTCTACGGATCACGGATCACCGGAGGCGGCTTCGGAGGATGCACGGTCAGCATTGTAAAGAAAGAATCCGTTGACCTGTTTATTCAGACTCTTGATAAAGCCTACACGTCAAAAACAGGAATTAAGGCCGAGTTTTATGTAGTAGACATCGGCGACGGCGCGCATGCGCTGGACTAAAAATCAACGAGAGGAGAACAGACAATATGCTGTCAGAGAAAATAGCGGCACTGGTTCAATACGGCATGGATACCGGGCTTACGCCTGCCTGTGAAAAAATCTATACGACCAACCTGCTGCTGGATTTATTTCATGAAGATGATTATGAAGAGCCTGCAAAGATTCCGTCAGAACCCCTGGAAGATATCTTAAAAGGACTTTTGGACGAGGCGTGCCGCCGGGAACTGATCCCCGACAGCATTGCTTACCGGGATCTTTTCGACACACGGATGATGAACTGTCTGCTTCCAAGACCTTCCCAGGTACAAAGAGAATTTGAGGAGCGTTATCAAAGATCTCCCCAGGAAGCCACGGATTATTTCTATCGCTTCAGCCAGGACAGCGACTACATCCGCCGTTACCGGGTCAGCAAAGATCAGAAATGGAAAACGGCCACCGAATACGGCGAGATTGATATCACGATCAATCTGTCCAAACCGGAAAAAGACCCCAAAGCCATTGCCGCCGCACGGAACGCAAAGACAGGCGCTTACCCCAAGTGCCAGCTTTGTATGGAAAATGAAGGCTACGCAGGAAGAATCGATCATCCGGCGCGGGAAAACCACCGGATTATCCCCATCACGATCTATAACAGCCGCTGGGGTTTTCAGTATTCGCCCTATGTGTATTATAATGAACACTGCATCGTATTTAACGGCGAACATACACCCATGAAGATCGACCGGGCCGCTTTCACAAAATTGTTTGATTTTGTCAGGCAGTTCCCTCACTATTTCCTGGGCTCCAACGCGGATCTGCCTATCGTAGGCGGCTCCATCTTAAGTCATGACCATTTCCAGGGCGGCAACTACACCTTCGCCATGGCAAAAGCGCCCATTGAACAACATGTCACTTTGCCCGGTTACGAAGACGTGGAAGCCGGCATCGTTAAATGGCCGTTATCCGTGCTTCGTATCCGCCACAAAGACGAAAAACGTCTGATTGATCTGGCTACCCATGTGCTTGCAGTCTGGAGAGACTACACGGATGAGGATGCCTTTATCTACGCATATACGGACGGTGAGCCTCACAACACCATCACGCCCATCGCCCGTAAGACAGGTGATAGCTTTGAACTGGATCTGACTTTGCGCAACAATATCACCACCGAAGAACACCCCCTGGGTGTATACCATCCCCATGCCAATCTGCACCATATTAAGAAGGAAAATATCGGGCTGATCGAGGTCATGGGACTGGCTGTCCTGCCTGCGCGGCTGAAAGATGAGATGGCGCTGTTAAAAGAATATATTCTCGCCGGAAAGGACCCTGCTTCTGACGAAACCATTGCCAAACATGCGGCGTGGGTGTCTGAATTTTTACCTGCCTATCCTTCCATCACAGAAGAAAACATCGAAGAAATTCTTCAGAATGAAATCGGGAAAGTGTTTGTAAAAGTCCTGGAAGACGCAGGCGTCTATAAATGCACGAAAGAAGGGCGCGAAGCATTCCTTAAATTTATAGAATCCTTATAAAAATACTGTTTTCCTCTTGAAAAATCCTGCCGTTTTTTATATGATATGATTATCTTCTGCGCAACTGGCGGAAAGCAGGCACAGCCTGCGGCAGGATTTTAACCTGCGGGGAACGCAGATACTACCATAGAAAGCCGACCGCCTGGGCGCATGCAAATCTGTTATGCGCTCAGGCGGTTTCATTATGTATTTGCATGTCACACAAAAACGACTTTCCAGAAAGCGAGGTATTCATGAAACAGTTATCCATTCAACAGGAACTTTCCTCCAACTCCTACCCCGGACGCGGCATTATCATCGGCCGCTCGGCAGACGGTACGAAAGCAGTCGCCGCTTATTTTATTATGGGCAGAAGCCAGAACAGCCGCAACCGCATCTTTGTGGAAGACGGCGACGGCATCCGCACCCAGGCCTTTGACCCATCCAAATTAGAAGACCCAAGCCTGATTATCTACGCGCCGGTCCGCGTGCTGGGCAATAAGACCATCGTCACCAACGGCGACCAGACAGACACCATTTACGAAAGCATGGACCGTCAGATGACGTTTGAACAGTCCCTGCGCACCCGCGAATTTGAGCCGGACGCCCCCAACTATACCCCCCGTATCTCGGGTATCCTGCATCTGGAAGGCGGACATTACAACTATGCCTTGTCCATCCTGAAGAGCAGCCACGGCGACCCGTCTTCCTGCCATCGTTATACATTTGCTTATGAAAATCCAAAAGCAGGCGAGGGACATTTTATCCATACTTATATGCACGACGGCAATCCCCTTCCCAGTTTTGAAGGCGAGCCAAAGCTTGTCTCCATCCCGGACGATATGGACGCATTTACCGATCTGATCTGGACAAACTTAAACGAAGAAAATAAAGTATCTCTTTTTGTCCGCTATATCCATATCGCGGACGGAACCTTTAAGACCCGGATCATCAATAAAAACCAGTAGGAGGATTTCTTTATGAATGAACTTCAGTTAAAATACGGCTGTAATCCCAACCAGAAGCCTTCCCGCATCTATATGGAGAACGGCGCGAACCTTCCGGTCAAAGTACTCTGCGGCAAACCCGGATATATCAATTTTCTGGATGCTTTTAACGGCTGGCAGCTCGTAAACGAGTTAAAAAAAGCCACAGGACTTCCTGCGGCCGCTTCTTTTAAACATGTATCCCCGGCAGGCGCCGCCGTGGGGCTTCCTCTCGATGATACCCTGGCAAAAATCTACTGGGTGGACGACCTGGGGGCATTATCTCCTCTGGCCTGCGCTTACGCAAGGGCAAGAGGCGCAGACCGTATGTCCTCGTTCGGAGATTTTATTTCCCTCTCCGATATCTGTGACGAGGACACCGCAAAACTGATCAAACGGGAAGTATCCGACGGCGTGATCGCTCCCGGCTATACAAAAGAAGCGCTGGAACTTTTACAACAGAAGAAAAAAGGAAATTATAATGTCATCCAGATCGATCCGGATTATGTACCGGATCCTATAGAGAAAAAGCAGGTCTTTGGCATCACCTTTGAACAGGGAAGAAACGAACTGGCCGTGGACGATCAACTGTTGTCCCATATCGTAACCGACAACAAAACGATCCCCGCCGACGCCCTGACGGACATGAAGATCGCGCTTATTACTTTAAAATATACCCAGTCCAATTCGGTCTGCTTCGTAAAAGGAGGACAGGCCATCGGGATCGGCGCAGGACAGCAGTCCCGTGTACACTGCACCCGCCTGGCCGGAAATAAAGCCGACAACTGGTTTCTGCGCCAGTCCCCCCAGGTACTGGGACTTAAGTTTCTGGATACCCTTGGCAGAGCGGAACGGGACAACGCCATCGACGTCTATATCGGCGAAGAATATATGGATGTACTCGCAGACGGCGCATGGGAAAAAATATTTAAGGAAAAACCGGAGGTATTTACCCGGGAAGCCAAACGCGCATGGCTCGACCGGATGTCGGACGTGACCCTTGGCTCCGACGCCTTCTTCCCCTTCGCAGATAATATCGAACGCGCCCACAAAAGCGGCGTAAAATATATTGCCCAGCCGGGAGGTTCCGTGCGGGACGACCTGGTCATCGAATGTTGTAATAAATATCATATGGCTATGGCATTTACCGGCATCCGCCTGTTCCATCACTAACCGCACAAAAAACGGTCCTGCTTTGACAGAATATGCAGGGCCGTTTTTACCGGATTTAATAGTTTTCCGCTTTCACTTCAAAATATCCCTGAGGATAGGAACATACCGGGCAGAGCGCCGGAGCCGTTTTGCCCACATGGACGTGGCCGCAGTTCATGCAGACCCAGATTGCCTCTCCATCTTTGGAAAATACGATTTTGTCCTCTATGTTTTTCAAAAGTTTTAAATATCTTTTCTCATGTTCCTCTTCCACTCCTGCCACCAGTTCAAACATGGCGGCCAGTTTGGTAAACCCTTCTTCTTTTGCTTCTTTTGCAAAGGTCGCGTACATCTCGGTCCATTCAAAATGCTCTCCTGCCGCCGCGTCTTTTAAATTATCTTCTGTTGTTCCGATTCCGTGTAACTGCTCAAACCACAGCTTTGCATGGGCTTTCTCATTCTCTGCCGTCTCTTCAAACAAATTGGCGATCTGCTCATATCCGTCTTCTCTTGCTTTGGCCGCGTAATAGGTATACTTGTTTCTCGCTTCAGACTCTCCCGCAAAAGCAGCGATCAGGTTCTGTTCGGTCTTGCTTCCTTTCAGTTCCATCCTGTTTTAGTCTCCTTTTTATGATCTTGAAGCGTCCCTGGTTCGGAGCACTCCTTCGTATGCTATTATGCGCGGTTTTCCTGGCATTATCCCTGGTATTTGCTTTATTAATTGCTTTGTATACTTTTCACCAGACATTGCTTCCCAAAGAAAGCAATGCCATAGCAAAGAACTGCCTGATATCCTTTCAGGAACTGATACACATATTGTTTGACATTTATCTGTTGCATTGCTGCCCTGCAGTCACTCAGCATTTGATTTTCTGATCTGGAATACTTGATTTCTATCATGATAATTCTACGATTTTTCTGTCCCAAACCACCAGATCCGGTTTTCCCAAACCATATTCGTGATTTGATTCTACTGCATATCCTGCCCCCGTAAAAAGGCCCGTCAGAAAAGCATGATAATAATCTTCTCTATAATCAAAATAGCTGATCGTATCAAAAAGAATATCTGTGATCAATCTGGTTGCTAAAAGAACCGGACGCTGGTTCATCCATTTTCTGCACAGAGAATCATTTTTTGACACCTGCAAGCCTTCAAAAAGCTGTCGGCTGTCCATACGAATATCCAGAAAATCTGCAAGCATGCTCATTGTAAGTGTTTTGCCAAATCTTCTGGGCCGGGTAAAAAGCAGCACTTTAAAACTGTCCTCCATAATATCTTCTATAAAGCACGTCTTATCGATATAATAGCAGTTCTTCTCCCGAAGTTCCCGAAAGCTCTCGATTCCAATCGGCGGTATCACACGGGGCACAGATTTCCCTCCCTTCCTTGTTCGATCATATCTATCACCTACTTCTTAAAATCCTGGAAAAATTCAATTCCGACCAGAAGCGGCTTTTCTTCATGCATAAGAGATTGACACTTATTACAAGGATCAACGCCTTCATCCAGATCATCAAATGAAATGTCTTTGAGCATTCTATTTTTCAGACAGCTCCAGCGGAACAATTGTAAGCGTTTTTCCCATAGATACCAGCAGTTTTAAAATTGTTGACAACTGGGGATCTGTTTTTCCGCTTTCCATTCTTGCAATCACAGACTGCTTAACCCCTGTCATATCCTCCAATTCTCTTTGTGATATATGATTTTCCTTTCTGGTCTTTATCATCTCGCCAACCAGCTTAACCATTAAATCATTTTCAGCAATTTCTTTCGCCGTATAATGTTTTTTTCTGTATTCACCCCAGCTTTCCCCCATTGGGGAAATTTTTATTTCATTATTCATCCTCTCTGCTCCTTTATCTGCATATATGATAGCTTATAAGCGTTCATATGTCAATGCACAAATTACAAAAAAGGCACCCAGCCGCAGCCTGATATCAGAGGCCTTTCAGCCATTCATACAGCTCCTGCTCCGTCCTTACTTCTGCATCCGGGCAGATTCCCGACGGACGCGCATGCCCTCTGCGGTTAAACCATACCGAATACATGCCCGCATTTTTTGCCCCGGCCGCGTCATTTTGAAAAGAATCCCCGACAAAACAGATTTCTTCCGGTAAAACCCCTACATGCGCGGCGGCATACCGGAAGATTTCTTTCTGCGGCTTTGATATGCCCAGATCACCAGATACAAAAATATGCTCTTTGGGTATGTACTGTTCCAGGCCCAGCGCACGTATTTTATCCCACTGGTGACCGGACGGCCCGTTTGTAATAATGCCGGTACTCCATTTAGACGCGCAATAAACCAGCAGCTCCCGCATCGTGGCAGAGAGATTGATTTTCTCTTGGTAACCTGCATAATAATTCTGGAACTCCAACGCCTTTTCATCTGATATTTGTTCATGGAAGTCAGCAAAAGCATGCTGTATCCTGTATCGGTACATCTCCTCCATGGACATTTCCCCCGACTGTGACTTTTCAAAAATCTTATCGCTGTATTTCCTGCTCGCTATAAATAATCCGTCTAACGGAATCCCATCTTTTTCCGGAAACAAATCCAGATATGCTTTTTTAAACGGCTCCGCCAAATCATATAGTGTATCATCTACGTCAAATAATATTGCTTTTATGGTTGTACTTATCATCATTTTTCCCTTTTCTTATTTTTATACATGTTAATTGTTTTATACGATACAGTATAATGAATCCCGGAGAAAAGACAAGAAACATTTTTAATACTGCTTTCAAATATTCGGAGAAATCCGGTTTCCGGCATATCCGATATGCTTCCACTCTTGTTTTATACACAGCATTCAAAAAGAGATTGTAACCTGTATAAGTTACAATCTCTCCTGTATCCAGCCATCCTTTTTCGACGGCTATCAATGATTTCAATTATTCCATTGCTGGCTCTAACAGTTTGGGCGAAAAAGGAATCTTATTTCTAGTCTGGATAAACGTATACATTGCTTTCACCGGAGGCGAAAATGACATATTTTATCGTAACAAGTCCAGCAATGTATATTCAGCTTTTTGAACTTTTGACATTTCATGATACTTTTTTATAGCAGCCACAAGAGTCATCGGATCACTGAAGTAGTCCTTCACAAAGTCATAAGACTTTACATCTGCCATCTTCAAATCCTCTTTACAGAAACTACTTGGTTTCTTTCCGGATTTCTTAAATTTCTTATACTTATCCTCAAATCCTTTTCTCAAATATTTTTCTTCAAACTTCTTGCCTTCTCTGCAGCGGATCACTTCTTCCTCAATCATCTCTTCTCTGGAAAAAATCAAAAGCTCATAATCCAGAAGTATATCTATAATGGCATTTTCAGCCGAGCCCTCACAGATACATGCCTTATATTTTGCCAATTCCATAAGCGCCTCCTATACAAGGGCTGCAGCAATGCTCTTCTTTAACTGCATATATGCCTCATATGTCGGAGCCGTACCTTCAAGAAAACCACTCTGATATGCGTCACTCTTCTTGATATCATTTCTTTTCAGTATGTTAGATAGATTCTCTACTGTAATGCCATTGCTATTTCTGGTAATGAATATGCTGTCATTTCGATCATATTCATCAAGCAATTCCGGATAATGTGTAGAGAAGATAAGTGTTCCACCATTTTTATTCAGCTTGTTATCCATGAAAAATCGCATCAGCGTTGTAACAATTTCTTTATTGAAATGGTTCTCAACTTCATCCACAACAATATACCCACCACTTTGCAATACTTCCTGCGCCAGAGTAAAAGTAATCATTCCTTTTACTGTACCTGATGAAAGATAGTTGTTCAATTCCACTGGATTATTAAGAAGAATTTCCTCTTTCCCTTTAAATTTCAGATGGATGAATGTCCTTTTATCCCTTTCAACAAAATGCAGTCTCTCGATTGTTGAATCCAGGAATGTAATGACCTCTGCAGGTATATCTTCTACAAATGGAAGAACATTTTCATTCGTATATTTCAAAAGATTTACAATACACGCATGTTCCTTCGTTTTTTTATTTCTGGCAATCATTATACTTACATCATCAGATAAGAATTCCTCCTGGCTGCTTCTGATCATTGCCGGCTCTCTCCCACCAAAATCAAGCATTGCCTTACGGGTAGTTACCTCATCTACATTTTTTGTCCATAAAGACTCTGAAACGATACTGTAGCTTACTCCTTCCGACTTACTCTTATGAGATGTAATAATCGTTGCCAATCGACATATCTCATTCGACTTTCTGGAAAAGAAATACATATTCAGTTTGACCTCTTTTGCATCTCCCAATATATCTCTGGTCTCAATGTGGTTAATTGGTTCATTATTAATCATTTCTAAAACAAGCAAAATAACTTTTAGAACTGATGTCTTCCCAGATGCATTGATGCCAATAAATCCATTTGCAGAATTCAAATAAATATTTGAAAATAATGGATACAAAATATTCTTATGTTCTTCCGAGACTCTCTGCTGCGCATAAAAGCTCAAATCCAGTTTTTCCTTGAATAATGGTAATCCTTCTGCTGTAATGCGAAGAAGCTTCATAACTACCCCCAACAAATTATAAACGTTTTTAGTGTTTTTATTTTCTTTTTTCATAAACAGTATACCACTACATTTATAATTTATCAACGTTTTTTCTGTTTTTATTTTTCCACACTTCTCCTTGGGAATTTTCATAAATGCCCATCCACAAAAAACTGATTTTTCTGACGGGTTCCTTCTGCATAGATCTCACAGTTCTGCGCTTTATAATCCAGAAGATACCGATTATATAAACGCATTTCAAAAAGCCGGTTCGCAATCTGGACGGAAGAATCCTGTATCTTCACAAATCCAAACATGATCGCATTACGAACTGCGGCATCATCCGCATTATACGGGATACTCTGACCCTGAAAAAGCAGACGTGAAATAACCGTATTCAGTCCCGGAAACTGTTCCAGTTTGTTGATCAGGGAATCAAATAACGGATTGTTGTCTTCCAGCAGTATCTTGACGGCTGAGAGGAATCCATCCTCTGTCCATGCAGCATGTCGATCCGAATACGCCCCGCTGCTCCCAATATGTTCATCCATACATTTGCAAAGCCAGGAAACAAGATACGGATAGCCGGATGTATAATTATAAAGCAGCGATGCCATCCGGCCAATGTCCATTCCGGTATGATCAGCTCTGACGCTTAAATTAATA
>DKVI01000070.1 GCA_002491115.1 Lachnospiraceae bacterium UBA7182
ATTGTATTTTAAGCATTATTTTATCCGGAATAAAATCTAACGTTCTTATAATTTGTATACGTTTTTTTTGATTCTTAAATAATTTTTTATAATCCACTTTTAGCCTCCAGCACATCTATATATGTATTTATTACAATATTTCTATCAAATTCGTTCACCATTTTTTTTCTGCCATTCAAACCCATTATTTGTCGCTTCATATTATCCAGATTCATAAATTTTTGTACACTGCTAATTAACTGTTCTCTATTTTTCTCTTCAAAAACAAATCCTGTCACACCATCTTCTACTGTCTCTCTACACCCAGCACGATCTGTTGTAATAATAGGCCTTCCACAAGCCGCACTTTCTAATAAAACATTTGAAATCCCCTCCGGATAATAGGACGGATGAATGGTACAATGCGCTTTTTCTAAATAAATCCTTGTATCCTGCACCATACCATGGTACTGTATGATCCCCCTGTCTTGATAATCTCTCAACTTATCAATATACTCCCCATCACATGGTCCCAACACATGAAAAACAGTATTGGGGTATTCAGATTTAATTTGAGTAGCTGCCGCTAGATATTCTTCAATTCCTTTTTCTTTCATAATTCTCGCAATAAATAAAAATTCTACTCCATTTTTATCATCAGGATAATCCATCAAATACCATCGATCTATATTCACACCTGATCCAGGTATTAATTTCCACTTTCCATGAATCATGTGGTGTTTCTGAAAAAATTTCAAATTCTCTGTATTTTGGAAGAATAAACATTTTGCATTTTTAGCCGCTTTTCGATATATGTATATCATAAATTTCTGGAATATGCTCTTATATTCTACTGCTGTTCCTAATCCGGAAATGTTCATCAAATATGGTATCTTCATTTTTCCAGCCAAAATGCCTGCATATATATTAACTTTTGTAGTATAAGTAAGAATTATATCTGGTTTGATTTGATTAAATATTTTTTTATAATCTATAATTAGTTTTAAATCTCGTAATGGATTTTTCCCACGTTTATCAATTTCTATCGGAATAAACTTACATCCCATGGAAATCATTGCATCTACTTTTTTACCATAAGGAAGACATATATATACTTCATGTTTTTCACAAATTAAACGTTCTACCAGTTCAATTCGGAAATTGTATAGTACAAAATCCCTGTTTACTAAAAACAATACTTTCATCATTTGCACCTGCTTTTTTGTTATTCTCCACAAAAAAAGAAGCCTTTCGACTCCTTTATTTTTTTATATCCACCCTATTTCCTTAGCCACATCCTTAAATACATCCCGTATTTCTTCATTCGGTATGTAAACTTCTTTCTCGTCTTTGTCACACACCAAACATCCCGCAACTATAAAATCTTTAGTCATAAATAATACGCCATCCTCACATATATCAGGGTCCTGATAAAAGACACTAACGCCATTATCATTCAGTTTTAAAGCTTTTCTTACATCTTCTGTATTTCGTATATCAGATATGCAGATAATTCTGCCTCCTTCTCTTTCATCATAAGTATCAAGATAGATCCATAACCCGTAGATAGCGTCCAGCTCTTCGTATTTTACATGCATTCCTACTTTCAGTTCATCAACGCTATACTGTTTTAACATGACGAAACCTCCCCAAGCTGTATCTGCTTTTTCCTCTCCCACTCCTCGATCACACAGCCATGCGTCTTACTGTCCTTATCATAATTGATCCCCACCAGCAGCATTTTCCCCCGATACTCTTTCAAAGCTTCAGGATACTGCCTCTCTTTGATCTGTTCGATGGCACTTATTGGCGTTTTATCGTATTTTAACTCTACCACCATCGCCGGTTTATCGGAGCATTTCCGGGGAAGGAACACAATATCCGCATAACCCTTTCCCGCAGGCATCTCGCGAATCAGGGTATATTCATTGAGAGCGTTATAATATGCCAGTGTAATCACACAGCTTAGAGCGTTTTCATTATTATATTGCAGAATCGACGTATTTGCCATATGCACTTCATTGATTCCCCGGGCCACCGCATCTGCATCTTTTTCCCAAGTAGCCTGCAGCAATTGGTTTGACTTTTCGATTGCCTGTATGACGGGCGTCCACTCTGTCAGTTTTACCGCATTTTTAAAGACCATGCGGACTTCTTTATTCGGTATATAGACTTCCTCCGCCTCTTTATCATAAGCCAGATATCCCAGATGAATCAGCACGGTCAACACATCATCCCTGCTCCTGAAGCTTGTCATATCGTTTTCAAAGGTTTCTGTGTCCACTTTACATCTTCCACCTGCAATCATCTGCACGACCGAATCCCGCAAGCCGTCAAAATTCATACAGATATAGTCTTTTAAAACCGTATAGGTATTACTGCCTGTCCAGTAGCTGTTGTAATCCCCGTCGATCATGGCGTTGACTACAGAGTTGGGATTATACACATGTTTTACGTTTTTAAAGGAATATCCGTCATACCACCAGGCAGCTTCGGAAAAATCCATGTCATATCTCTGGCAGAGTTCTTTTACTTCCTCTTCTGTAAAGCCGATATATTCGGAAAGCCTTGCAGGATTGATCATGGTAAGCTGTTTAAAGTTGTTCAGGGCAGATTCACTGTTATATTTCTTAATAGGAAGGATTCCTGTCAGATATGCAAGCCGCACAAAATCTTTTGACTGTTCTCCTTTAAAAAGCCCTCTAAGCAGGCTGATATATGCTTCCTGCGCCTTCTGATTGAATTTATCCTCTCTGAAGATCATATCCCATTCATCGATGATAATGACAAATCCGGCTCCGGTTTCATAATGAAGTTTGGACAATGCAAAGGGCAGTATCGTATCTTCATCTGTTAAAATTCCTGGATAGACCGTTTTCAATTCATCAATCACACATTTCTGCATAAACGATACTGTTTTTAAAGAATCCTGAATCTGGCTTTGTAAATAAGCCAGATCCAGATGAATCACATCATACCGATTCAGATATTTCTCAAAAGATCCGGACTGTGCAATCCTCAGGCCTTCAAATAATTCCCTGGAATCGCAGTCTTTCCCGTAATATGCCGACAGCATTCCCGCGGTCATCGACTTGCCAAACCGCCTCGGCCTGCTGTTGCATACAAAACGCTGTTCAGTATCTACAACAGAATTGGTATATTCCAGTAATCCTGTCTTATCTACATAGATTTCTGATTCCTTCGCCCGTTTAAAACTCGCGCTGCCCCGGTTCACATACTGTCCCATAACATCCCGACTTCCCTTCCGCTATGCCATCACCGACTCTTCAATCACACAAAAATGTTCTTTACTTTCTTTGTCATAATTAATTCCCACCAACAAAAGTCTCCCCTGATATTCTCTCAAAGCCTCCGGATACTGCCTCTCTTTGATCTGTTCAATCGCACTTTCCGGCGTTTTATCGTATTTCAGTTCCACCACCATCGCCGGTTTGTCGGAGCATTTCCGGGGGAGGAACACAATATCTGCATACCCTTTTCCTGCAGGCATCTCACGGATCAGAGTATATTCATTGACAGCGTTATAATATGCCAGTGTAATCACACAGCTTAAGGCATTTTCGTTATTGTAAGAAAGGATCGATGTGTTTGCCATGTGTACCTGATCAACACCTTTGGCGACTGTAACAGCATCTTTCTCCCAGGTGGCACGAAGCAGACGGTCGGAAGCCTGGACGGCCTCGATCACCGGAGTCCAGTCATTATCTTCGATCGCGTCACGATATGCGGTACGAACTTCCGCATTTGGAATATACGCCTCTTTTGTATTTTTATCATATGCCAGATACCCCAGATGGATCAGGATCGTCAGCACATCGTCTTTGCGCTTTATACTGACCAGATCATTTTTGAATCGGTCTACATTCACTTTGCACCGCCCGCCTGCAAACATCTGCACAACCATGTCTTTCAGGCCATCGAAATTCATGTTAATATAAGCCTGTAATTTATCATACTCTGACGTACCTGTCCAGTAGTTTTCAATCTCTCTGCAATGAACTGCTTCTGCCACCGCCTGCGGGTTGTACACATGCAGTTCTTTCCCCAGGCAGTATCCGTCATACCAGTGCTTCATTTCTTCAAAATCCATCTGATAGTTCCGGCACAGATCCATTACTTCCGCTTCTGTAAATCCAATATATTCAGCCAGCCGACTTGGGCGTATCATGGTAAATTCAGTAAAATTGTTAAGCGTCGATTCAGTACTGTATTTTTTTACAGGAAAAATTCCTGTCAGATAAGCCAGACGAACGAAATCTTTCGACTGTTCTCCCTTAAAAAGTCCCCGCAAAAGCCGCATATATGCTTCCTGCGCCTTCTGGTTGAACTTATCCTCCCGAAAGATTATATCCCACTCATCAATGATAATGACAAATCCGGCTCCTGTTTCATAATGAAGTTTGGACAGTGCAAAGGGCAGCATCGTGTCCTCATCTGTCAAGATTCCAGGGTAGATCGTTTTCAGTTCATCAATGACACATTCCTGCATAAATGATATTGTTTTTAAAGAATCTTTCATTTGGCTTTGTAAATAAGCCAGATCCAGATGAATCACATCATATTGGTTCAGATATTTTCCAAAAGATCCGGACTGTGCAATTTTCAGGCCTTCAAATACTACCCTGGAATCACAGTCTTTCCCATAGTATGCAGACAGCATTCCCGCGGTCATCGACTTGCCAAACCGCCTCGGCCTGCTGTTGCATATAAAACGCTGCTCGGTATCTATAACGGAATTGGTATATTCCAGCAATCCTGTCTTATCTACGTAAATCTCTGATTCCATGGCGCTTTTAAAGCTTGCGCTTCCCCGGTTCACATATTGTCCCACAAAATCCATCTCCTTTCCGCTATGCCTTCTCCCACCCCTCAATCACACAATCATGCGTCTTACTTTCCTTATCATAATTGATCCCCACCAGCAGCATCTTCCCCCGATACTCTTTCAAAGCCTCGGGATACTGCCTTTCTTTGATCTGTTCCATAGCGCTTTCCGGCGTTTTATCATATTTCAGTTCCACCACCAGTGCCGGTTTGTCGGAACATTTCCGAGGCAGGAATACGATATCCGCATACCCTTTTCCCGCGGGCATCTCACGGATCAGAGTGTATTCATTGACAGCGTTATAATAAGCCAGTGTAATCACACAGCTTAAGGCATTTTCATTATTATAGGAAAGGATGGAAGTATTCGCCATGTGTACCTGCTCAATACCTCTGGCGACTGCGTCGGCGTCTTTCTCCCATGTTGCGCGGAGCAGACGGTCGGAAGCCTGGACGGCCTCGATCACCGGGGTCCAGCCGTTATCTTCGATGGCGTCATAATATACGCTGCGGACTTCCTCGTTGGGAATATACGCCTCTTTTGTATTTTTATCATATGCCAGATATCCCAAATGGATCAGGATCGTCAGCACATCATCTTTACGCTTTATACTGACCAGATCATTTTTGAACCGGTCTACATTCACTTTGCACCGCCCGCCTGCGAACATCTGCACAACCATGTCTTTCAGACCGTCGAAATTCATGTTAATGTAAGCCTGCAATTTATCATATTCTGACGTGCCTGTCCAATAATTCTCAATCTCTCTGCAATGAATTGCTTCTATCACGGCCTGCGGATTATACACATGCAGCTCTTTCCCCAGGCAGTATCCGTCGTACCAG
Organism: Lachnospiraceae bacterium UBA7182; assembly: GCA_002491115.1. Classification (GTDB taxonomy): domain Bacteria; phylum Bacillota; class Clostridia; order Lachnospirales; family Lachnospiraceae; genus Hominiventricola. Next base: position 5,671 of record DKVI01000070.1, read on the forward strand.
TGCTTCATTTCTTCAAAATTCATCCGGTATTTCCGGCACAGCCCGATCACTTCTGCTTCTGTAAACCCGACATATTCCGCCAGCCGGCTTGGACGTACCATGGTAAATTCTGTGAAATTATTGAGCATCGACTCATTGCTGTATTTTTTTACAGGCAAAATTCCGGTCATATAGGCAAGTTTGATACATTCCCTGGAACGGTCGTTTTTGAAAAGAGCGCGCAAAAATTCCAGATATGCTTTGTGGGCGCCGGTATTGTATTTTTCCTGTCTGAACACATCATCCCACTCGTCAATTACAACGATAAACCTGCTTCCTGTTTTCTCGTAAACTTTAAAAAGCGCCGCAGGAAGGAGCCTGTCTTCCTCTTTCAGTATGTTGGGATATCGTTCGTTTAATTCTTCAATCACATTTTTATGAATGGAATGAATGGTTTCTTTAAAATTTTTATTTTCCGACCTGATCTCTGCCATGTCCAGATAAATCACGTCATACCGGTTCAGGTGTTTTTCAAAAGAATCAGATTTTGCAATCTCCAGTCCTTCAAATAATTCCCTGGAATCACAGCCTTTTGCGTAATACGCCGATATCATACTCGCAGCCATTGTCTTGCCAAATCTTCTTGGCCTGCTGTTGCATATAAAACGCTGTTCCGTATCCAGGACGGCATTCGTGTATTCCAGCAGTCCCGTCTTATCCACATAGATCTTTGATTCCCTTGCGTTCTTAAAATTCCTGTTGCTCCGGTTTATATACGCGCCCATTTACATCCCGCCTCCTTTCCTTCATGCCTCAATTATACTATCAAGCCACAAAGTTGGCAACCGGATGTCACATCTCTTTTCTCAGCACCTCCACCCCCACCTGTGTTTCCACGGTTCTTCCCATCATCTGAATCTCCAGCCATGCCACCCTCTTATGGCGGTCCACTTTCCGGATATAACCTTCCAGCCCTTTTAAGGGTCCGTCGGTGATGACGGTCTTTCCTTCCTGTATAACGCCCCGGGACATTTCCACCAGCTCATCTTCTCCTGCAAGCCTGAGGATCAGTTCGGTCTCTTCCTTTGTCAGCGGAACGATCTCCCGGCCGGTGCCGATCAGTTTCGTTAAGCCGATCACGCTTTTCAGGTTCAGGTACAGCCCTTCCAGCTGATCGCTGATCAGAAACAGATACCCCGGAAACAGAAGCTTCTGTTCCTTATGCCAGGCGCCTTCGTAGCGGCGCATCCTTTCATAATAGGGAAGACAGCATTTTTCCAGTACAGAAGCGGGAATCTGTTTTTCACACTGGATTCTTATGCTTTCTTCCGTGCCGGTGCGCACCTGTATGACATACCACATTGTATCCACCTTTTTCTTCTGGTATTTCGATCGGACGAAGCATAACTATGGGGTCGCCAGAGACAACGGCATTGATTGCACAATACAACATCTACTTACTTTTGGAGGATGTAAGGTGTTTCGTTGTTGACAGGATGGTGAATTTCACGCCATGCCCCGCACCGGCCCCATGGGTATGCTTCGCCACTCCGTCCTGGGGGGCGGATTCATCTTTTGTGCGTTATGACTGCTCATTGTTCCGGATGCGGCAGGGCGACAGTCCGGTGTCCTGAACGTTTATCTTACTTGGCGACCTGTTTTATAAGGTCTGCGTCTTTGGGTTCCGATTCGATGGAAACCACTTTTGCCTGTCTGGCTTTCTGGTTCATCGTGCGGCTTTTTTCTTCTGTAAAACCTTCTGTACTTTCCGGCTGGAAGACCGTGCGGATCGTCAGCATGAGTATCTTTAAATCCAGCAGGAAAGATTTGTTTTCTATGTACATCAGATCCAGGCGAAGTTTGTCGTAGGCAGAGGTATTGTATTTTCCGAAGATCTGGGCGTAACCGGTGAGGCCGCCTTTGACCTGCATCCGGTAGCCGAACTCCGGCACTTCTTTCATATACTGTTCCACATGCTCCACGCGCTCGGGCCTGGGACCTACCAGGCTCATATCGCCTTTTAAAATATTAAAGAGTTGCGGCAGTTCGTCGATCCGGGTAGCCCGTATCAGTTTTCCCACTTTTGTAATCCGGGGGTCATTGCCCTGGCAGGGGATCACGCCGTATTTTTCCGCGTCCACCACCATGCTTCTGAATTTCAGGATCTCGAATACTCTGGCGTCTTTGGTACAGCGCTTCTGTTTAAAAAGCACAGGACCGCCGTCTTCCAGCTTGATGGCGGCTGCCGTCACCAGCAGAACCGGGGATAGCAGGATGAGAATCAACAGGGAGAACAGAATATCCGTCGTCCTTTTTAACATATCCCCTTCCTGCTTCTCGCTGATATAGTCGTATTTCATCAACGGCGTATCCAGAAGATGTCTGGGAGAACATCCCTGCAGCAGGATATCAAAGATCCGGGGCGTAAAGTAAAACTGCCTGTGGAGCTTCATACAGTAAGTGGCCAGATCGGTCCGCCTGCCGCCTGACAGCTCATACAGCAGTATGGTTCCGTGTCTGCCGATCTCGGCAGTCAGTTCTTCCCACGGCGTATCCTCGGATACGGTACATTGAATATCAAAAAGATGCGCATATTTCTTTAAAATACGTCCGCAGAAATCTTCTACTTCCTGTCCGCCTGTATCTTTTCCGTAGATCAGGAGCGTGTTTTTCGGAGACACATGTTCCGTAAAGTATCGTTTGGTCAGATACACGATCAGCGCGGTTCCAAGCGCCTGTCCGGCCACCGCCAGACATCCGGGCAGGATGCTGATATACTGGTTCCAGACCAGACAGCATTCCACATAGAAGATCAGATCCGCGACTCCAAAAGAGATCACCTGGGAAAAGATCGTCTCCCCGATCGAAGAAGACGCGATGCGAAACGCTTTATACAGGCTGCAAAACATATTATAGACGGTAAAAAATAAAAAAATGGTCAGAATCCCGCCTGCTATATAGTAGGTTTCAAAGTTAAAACGATTGTACCAGGCCAGCCATACGATGGCAAAAGCCCCTGTATTCCACAGTTCCAGCAGCGTCCGCGCCGTGTTTGTCACATGTTTTTTCTCCATAACCTTTATGCTCCTGTATGCCTGTTACAGGCTATTTATACTCCTCGTACTGGCCGCCGTAGCGTCCGTAATATTTCCCTCCATAGCGTCCATAATATTTTCCGCCGTAATACTTGCCGCCATATTTCCCGTATTTTCCGCTGTAATGCTTGTAGTAGCCGCCTCTTTCCACGGCAATCTTGTTAAGGACGACGCCCAGGATCCGGCAGCCTGTAATTTCCAGCTGTTTTTTTACTTCCTGCAGGTACCGGTAGCTGATGGCGCCGCTCTCTACCACAAGGATCACGCCGTCGCACATGGGCGCGATGACCGCGGCGTCAATGACCCACCCAAGGGGCGGACAGTCTACCAGTACCACATCATATGCCTGCTGAAGCCTTTCCAGGAGTTCTGTAAAATAATGATTACCCAGAAGCTCCGTGGGATTGGGCACCACAGGGCCTGCCAGGATAATATCCACATTGGTCAGATCCGTGTGGTTGATGATCTCTTCTTCTTTTCTCTGTCCGGACAGGTAATGGGACAATCCATAGATTTCCGATTTGGACTTGATGCCGTAATGGCCCACCAGAACGGATTTTCTTAAGTCCGCATCGATCAGAATGACTTTTTTATTGTCCTCGCCCAGAGAACGGGCCAGTTCTACCGTGACGGTACTTTTTCCTTCGTTGGGCGTACAGCTGGTAAACATCACCACTTTTACGTCGTCTCCGCAGAACTGGAGATTGGTTCTCATGGAATTGAACGCTTCTCTGGTGGCATAATCAGGCTTTTCCAGTTTTTCAAAGCGCAGCTCATTCATCTTTTTTCTTCTCTCCTTTCTGTTTCTGCATATCTTCCCTCAAAGGAATGCTTGCCATGGTATTCAGTTTCAGGTATTTCTCCACATCCTCGGACGTCTTGACCGTATCATCCATAATGTACAGCACACTTACGAAAGCAATCGATACAAACACGCCTAACAGTGCGCCGATCAGTGTATTCCTTACGATATTGGGGCTGACCGGCCGATTGGTCACATAGCCGTATTCATAGACGCTGGGGGCGTCCGTGGACATAATATTCGAGATGTTTTCCCTGGATACGTCAGCCAGTTCGTCCGCGATGACCTTGGCCCGGTCCGGGTCCGTATCCTGCACGGATATGGCGATAATTCGTGTATTATTGGGGTTGTTAATGCTTACCCGCTGCAGAAACGCTTCGTAGGTAATATCCAGCCCCAGGTTATCACTTACCTGGTTCAGGATGGATCTGCTTGTGATCAGTTCTTTATAATCCTGGGTCAGGGACGTGCCCACCTGGATATCCGTAAGGGAAGTCAGGGAGGTAGACTGGGTCAGGATATAGAGTTTAGAAGTCGATTCATAGATGGGCGTGATAAAAAACGCGCTGTAAACACCGAAAAGCCCGCCAAGCAGAGCCGTGCAAAGGAGTATGACCGCGATCCGTCTTCGCAGTACATACAAAAGTTCCAAAAGATCAATTTCTATTTCATTTTGTTCTATCGTCGTAGAAGTTGCATCCATCATTCTAACCTTTCTCTTGTATATATTTATTATGCAGGAAGCAGTCCTTGTTGACCGACATGATCTTTTCGATCTGCCGGGTATACGCGTTTTTTTTCAGTGTTTCCAAAGGAGTGCGCATTCTGGGCTTCCTGTCTGTCAGATTGTGGCAGTCGCTTCCGATAAAATGGACCATGCCAAGTTCTAAAAGCCTGCGGCAATATGCTGCATGCCTGTCCATAAAACCGCCTGCAAAGCTTTCTGCATTGATCTGGATATAGGCTCCTGCGTCGATCAGTTCGCTTATGGTCTCTTCTTTTTTATATAAGTTGGCGTAGCGTTCCACATGGGCGAGTACCGGGCGGTATCCGGCCTCTGAAAATATTTTCACTGCATGAAAAAAGCGCTTAGACTCCGACATAACACTGAACTCTATCAGTACATAATCAGTATCCGCAAGCGTCAGGGCTTTTTTCTTCTTTACGTCCTCGATGGCGCTCTCATTAAAATAAATCTCGTTTCCCAGAAGGATCTTAAGGTCGGGCATATTTTTTTCCGACTGTCCGCATACTTCCTGATGAATCCTTCTTAAATCTTCCGCTCTCTTATTATGATGCCTGCCCGGCAGATAATGAGGCGTGGCCACAATCGTCCGTACGCCTTCCGTATAGGCGATCTGAAGCATTCCCAGCGTTTCCGCCATGGCAGACGATCCGTCGTCTACACCCGGAAGTATGTGGCTGTGTATATCCAGGAACTCTGTTCCCATCCTGTATCCCTCATTTATTTTTAAATCTGTTTTTGTGTCTGAATAAAAGAATGCCGATCACTGCCAGCACGGCCACAACCACGACCGCCGCCACAGCTGTCACATTGACAGAACCGGGAAGTTTATCGACTTTTTCAGACGCTTTTTCATTCCCTTCCTCCGGCTCTTCCCGGGCTTCTTCGGCTTCTAAACCTTCTTTTTCCAAAACGGATGAAATCAGCGCGTCTTCTTCTTCCTTCGTCATCTTCTTGGGGCTGTCCTCTTTGCCGCTTTCGCTTTCTGTCCCATCGGAAGAACCCGTCTGATCGTCCCCTGAGGAAATATCCTGCGGATCTTCTTTTGTCTCCGCATCAGATTCCTGGGGATCTGTCTCTTTTGACGGATCTTCTTCCGGGTCGGCAGGCAGTTCTTTTTCATCAGGAAGTTCTTCCGGAGGCACCGGCTCTTCCTGGCCGGGCGCCAGCACCAGATATCCCTGGGCAATTCCCATATCCACATTTCCGAAGGCCTGTGATATGGCTTTGGCGGCCTGTTCTGCCGTAAGATCCACGCCGTCCTGGGACAGATAATTTCGGATCCTGTCCTTTGCGGCGTCTGTAGCGACATATTGTTTACCGCCGGATTCAAATGTGCCACCCGCCGCATCCAGCACGGTCTGTTCATTGGCATTGATATCACCGGCAAATACGGTCATGGAAGCAAGCGTCCACACGGCGCCGGACAGCAGGACTGATTTTATTTTACGAAAACCTTTTTTCTTCATCACTTATATTCCTCCCGGGTTCTGACAGAAACCGGTTCGCCTGCCTTCGCAGGCGAACCGAATATCTCTCTTAAAAAAGGTTTTTAGGCTGCTTCCGAAACGTCGGCTGTCACCGGGACAGGCGCTTCGTCCAAAGTTTCCGCGGGTTCCTCCGCAGATACTGCGGCATCGTCCGGCTCTTCCGCGGATACGTCCGGTTCGGACACTTCCTCAGCAGGAACCTCTGCTGTGTCATCCGGCCCGGTGACTTCTGCAGGTGCCTGCACAGTCGGGGCAGCAGGCTCTTCCGTACCGGGTTCATCCGTCGTCGGACTGTCAGGTGTCGGGTTATCCGGGGTTGGATTGTCAGGCGTCGGGGTCTCCGGCTGCTTCTCTTCTTCTGCGTACTTGTCAAATACGATCGTATAATCAATGTATGCATTTTTACTGTAATATACTTTAACTTCTACTTTCTTGTTGACAAGTTCGCCTAATTTGGAATTATTATTAAGGCCGAAGGCTGCCAGTAATTCGCCGATTCCTGTTTCGTCGTTTGCAGAGAGCGGTTTGTCCAGAGATTTTGTCTGGCCGTCCATGATGATTTCAGCCTTGACAGCCGCGTCTGCACTGGCTTTGTCAAGATTCAGTATCATGTTTACAAAAGTTCCCAGTTTCTTTCCCTGGAGAGACTCGCCGTACTTGTCGGCTCCGTCGGTGGTAATAGACACGGTCGCCTCGTTCTTATCTTCTGCATATACCACTTTGCCGATCGGGCTTGCTGCGTCTCCGGATGCGACTGTCTGTACACCCTTAACTGTTTCCGCAATCTTTGCGTCCATCGTTTTGTCGATTTCGGGCAGATCGACCTGATCTGCTATGGTTTCTTTGGCTTCTCTGACAATTACATGATATTCCTCTGTAAATGCCATACCGTTCAGTGTTCCGGTCGCTCTGACTGTATACATGCCGTCAACCAGGTCACCAAATGTCTGCACATTTTCAGCACCGAGTTCCGCACGCAGTTTATTTACGATGCCCTGAAGATCCAGACCGGTTATATCTTTGTCTTTCAGTCTGTCGGTCACATCGATGTTGGTCAGTTCTCCCTGTGTATTTAATTTTTCGATCAGTCTTTCTGTATCGCCTTTGATCACAGAAAGATTGGTGCTCTCTACAAATATGTCTGCTGCCTGAATCTTATTCTTGATACGGCGCAGCATCTCTACTGTGAGACCTTTGCTTTCTGCAGCGTCCTCTCCGGTTTTCACCAGTTCGTCGATATTCTTTGTTCCGTCATAAATATCTACAACTGCCAGATTGGATACCGGATAATAATTCACATCATAAATACCGGTCTTTTCTTTGTTATTCTTTGATTTGAACAAGCCCATTTCATCCGTAATGGTCGTATCGATCAGGCCGTCCACCTCAGCGTATGCTACAGGCATAAACTGAACGGTATATCCCTTTGTATAATCTTTTGCAGGATATTCACCGTCTGCCGGGACTGTCTTTGTCAAATCTACCGCCAGGTCTTTGGCTGCCCAGGAACCTGCGTCTTTTGCCATCGCTTTGGCAAGTGATTTGGCAGCGGCTTTGGCAGCAGCCACCCTGTCAGGCGCGATCTGATGGGAAGCTACATCGTTTCCGTCTTTCTGAACTACCAGGGCACGGTTCGCTACGCTGACCGTCCATGTCAGGCCGCCGGAGCTTATCTCTACTCTGGTATAATCGTCCTCAAGGATCGTCTCCATGATACCGGTAAATACTGCTTCCAGTTCATCGCCTACGTTGTCTTTCGCGGCTTCGATCAGGCCTTCTTTGTTCAGGGAATCCTCAGTAAGCTGGAAGTGAAGCTTGCCCAAATTCCTGGCTGTCAGCTGGATGGTACCTGTCTTTGCATTGAAGGCCGGTTTCATGCCTGCCCATACGGTATAATCCTCAGCCGTGGCAAGCGCTTTCACCTTTGCATCCAGGTCTTTGACGAAATCAGCCTGGGACTGGGTGACGCGGATCTCGAATTTAACATTTCCGGCAGTAACGGTCGCTTTATTGTCGGCTTTTTTACCTGTAGCCACACCGCTCTTGCTTACAGATACAACCCCTTTTGCAGATGACTGCCACTTAAGAGCTTTCTGCTTCTGCGCATCTGCGAGCACCGTCTGCAAAGCGGCTGTCTCGCCTTTTTTCAGAGTCAGATACTCTGCAGTATAATAAGACGCATCTTTGCTGACTTTTACATGCACCGTTACGGTTTTTACAAAGTCTGACGGAGCCGTACCTGTCAGAAGATCTGTATTTGCTTTCACCTCGACGGTACCGATGTCCTCAGCGCCGCTGTTTATAGTCAGTACATTATTCTTCAGTGTTGCGCCGGTTAAATGGCCTGCCAGTTTGACTGCTTTCAGGTTTTTCTTATAGGCGTTTGCATTGGTGGTAATGTTCATTGCCACTTTCTTTGTGCCGTCCCAAATTTCCAGCTCAACATCTTTTCCTGTTTTGTCAAGGGCTTTGGCATTGGCAATATTGATGGTGTCTACCAGCTGCACAACATTGACAGTGAATACTGTCTTCTGTTTGCTTCCGTCTGTTGCCATGGCTGTGATCTTTGCCGTACCTTTGGATTTCGCCGTGATCTTACCGTCTCTGTCCACAGACGCAATCGCCGGTTTGTTGGAAGTAAAGGATACTTTTCCTTCCAGCGTGCCAAGTACCAGCTGTGCTTCGTTGTAACCGCTTCCTTCAGCGCCTACATACAGTTTGAATTTTGCGGTCTTATCGCCTTTGCTGCTAAATGCCTCGCCTTTTCCGTTTACTTTCTTAACGCTTATGCCGTTCTTAAGCGCGTTTTTCGCAAGCGGATCGACTACGGTTACATTCACCAGCCGGGGAATACCGTCCCAGTCCGTGCCTTTGCTGATAATGCGGATTACGGCGTCTCCTGCTGTTTTGCCTTTTACAGAACCGCTGGTCAATTTCCCGTTTTTAACATTGCCCAGATGCTCTGCGCCGCTTACGACTTCATATACCAGTTTCTTATTATTGTTCGCTGATTTATCTACCGTCGCGCCGATCTTAACCGTTTTCTTAACAGGAACCACGATTGTATTATCCGGAACATTGATCACATCCGGATCTGTAACAACTTTCACAGAAAGCGTTACGGCCTTCTTAGGTTTGGTGCCGTCCGCGCGAATCGCTGTAATCTTTGCGCTTCCTTTTCCGACCGCCGTAATCACACCGTCGGAATCCACGGTTGCCACTGCTGGTTTGCTGGTGGTAAAGGTAATATCAGATCCTGCAACTTTAAACTGATAGGTATGGGCAGGGCTTGTGGCATTGGTCTTCAGTGTGACTTTTTTCACGGTTTCCTGTGGAGTAATCGTACTGGTAGCTGCCGGACTCACTGTTACAGTGATCGTCTTAGACCAGCCAATCGTAGCCTTCTTTGTCTTGCTGCCAACTTTATATGTACAGTTCTGGTCTTTTGCCGATACCCTGATGGTTGCCGTACCTGCACTCTTTCCGGTTACAACACCTTTCGCGTTTACCGCAGCGACCTTTTTATTGCTGCTTGTATAGCTCAGCTTTGCAGAACTTGCCGACAGGTCATCCGAATTGATTAAAGTTCCAAGAGAAAGGCTTCCTTTTACTCCCACTTTTAATTCGGTCCCTTCCACATTGGCAAATTCTATATCGCTCACCAAAGTTTTTACTGTCACTTTAACAGCCGCTTTTTTCTTGCTGTATTTATCTTTTAAAGTAATCGTAGCGACGCCGTTTCCTTTTGCGGTAACTTTAATCTTCTTTCCGCCGTCTACTTTTACAACAGAAGCTACCTTCTGATTATTGGAAGACACTGTATAAGTAAGGCTCTCCTGCTTACTTGCCAACAGAGCCGTTACATTAAAAAGTACTTCCTCTTTCGCGTCCATTTTGTTATAACCGCCGGCATTTGCAGGAAGCTGTTCTGCGGCGCTTTTCTCGTCTACCACCGCCGTACTGCCATTGGTATAAAGCGTATATTTGGTAACTTTCTTAATACTGCCTTCTTCTGTTACCTGCAGCGTCTTAAGCGGCGTCCTGCCTCCTGACGCGGCTGCTACGATCCCCGCCGACAAAAGCAGGGTAAACGCCATGGCAAGCAGAAGCACTTTTTTAAGCTGCTTATGAATCTTTCCCATGTTGATCATTCTCCTTTTCATAACTCATTAAGTACATTTTTACCTTATGATTCACCTTATGTAGTGCGCGTTGTCGCTTTACTGTCTTCGTCGGCAAACAGGTAATCAAACGACTTATTGAAATAGATGCAAAAAGCACGACATTCTCCTGGCCAGAATCTCCCGCTTCGGATTTTCTGACCGTAGGAAGTGCGGCTTACGCCAATAATCTTTCCCATATCTTCATCGGTCAGATGGTGATATGCTTTTTGCCCTAATAAATTTGGATACATCACGGTCAACTCCTTTCTCGGCGCACCGCCAAATTATGATTTTATGTTATCAACAAAACGCCGAATTGTCAAGACGCCTTGGAAAATTTGTTGACGGAGCGCCAAAAACCATGTTATATTGATTTTATAAAAACATACAGACAAGTCCATGCCAGAAACGAGGTGAGTATCATAGGATTTACAGAGCAGTTAAAAAAAGCGCGGCTGGCCGCAGGGTATACGCAGCAGCAGGTTGCAGATCTTATGGGGATCACAAACAGTACTTACAGCGGTTATGAGACCGGGAAGCGTCAGCCTGATGTGGCAAAGGTCAAACAGCTTGCAAAAGTACTCCATACTTCCGGTGATATTTTACTCGAGACGGGATATGGAGAAGACTGTGCCGTCCGCGACCCCAGGCTGGATGAACTTTCCTCCCTGTATCAGGCTCTGCTTCCGGAATTTCAGAATTATGCATTGGAAATGATCCGGCAGCTCGGCAGACTGCAGGACGCAAAAATCAATTCCTGACATATTTTTTATTTTCACGGCTCATCTGTTACACAGAATCAGATGAGTCGTATTATTTCGGTTACAACGTCACACAACATGGTCTAACGAACTCTGATCTCCGGTTCATACCCCTTTTTTTCAAAACAACATTCCGCATCCGCTTCTTCCAGACCCGCCATAAAGAGCAGAACTTTCATCACCTGTTCCTGCGACATCTCTGATATCCTCTCTTCGACTTCCATTTTTAAAACACTTTCCATACTATCCTCCTGTTAATCATTCTGCTGCAGCCCTCCCAATGTTCCTGTATCTGTCACGGGCATTGCTCGGACTTTTTTACTTGAACCATTTAATTATATAATAAATAAATCAAGATTGCAATAGTTTTTCTTGATTTATTTAAGTTTTTCTGATATGATATTAATCAGGAGGTAATTGACAGATGAATCAATGCGAAAGAATCAAACTGATCCTGAAAGAAAATAAATTAAAACAGAAACAACTGGCCGCTGAACTGGGAGTGACGGAAAGTTATATTTCCATGCTTCTTAAAAAACCGGACATACGTTTGTCTCAGCCTCTTGCCGCTCTGATTGAAGCAAAGTACGGCTATAATATCGAATGGGTCTTAAACGGCACAGGACCCAAATTAAAACAGGTCAGCAAAAACAGAGAATTATCCGAACTGCATCAAAAAGCGCTTACACAGCTGGAAAAAATGAATGAGGAACAGGTGAAAGCAGTCCTTGCTTTCATCAACTCTCTGGAAGAAATTCAAAAATCGTTTTCCGAATCGGATACTTGAACAAAAAAAGAAAGCATGTACAGGCCCATGCCGTATGGCACTGTACATGCTTCTTTTTTTCATTTCAGAAAATAGAATGGATCTTCGTTTGTATGGTGCAGAAAATGCATCATCAGATATCCGCAGTTCATGGACACATTTTCCTCTTTTAAGATTCTTGCTACCTCCGCGCGGTCCGCCAGGACCACTTCCAGGTCTTCACTGTCTTCCAGACCGTCACGGGAGACAGATCCTCTGGCATATCCATAGACCGTCGCGCAGGACTCGTCCGTCATGCCGATGGTGGTAAAAAAAGGCTTATGGAACATCTCATCCACCTGAAGCGGCTCAAAGTCCAACCCGGTCTCCTCTTTTAATTCCCGGGCACCTGCCTGGGCAAAAGTCTCGCCCTCATCCACCAGGCCGGCGGGCAACTCGTAGATGTAGTCGTCAATGGAAACCCGGTACTGCCGCACCAGCACCATCTTATCATGGTTCTCTCCATAAATACTGTAGATAATTACTCCATCAGGTTTGTTTTTCCTTGTATTGATCTTTAAATGCTCCGCATCTCTGGCCCTGGAAGCCATAAAATACAGTTTGTCTTTTCCGACTTTATTTTTATAATGAAGATCATATAAATTCAAAAAACGATTGTCGGTCTTTTTTTCGATCGAAAATATCCGGCTGTCCATATATTTCACCCCTCCAAGTCCGCTTTTTCCACCAGGTTCCCGTCTCTCCAGATACGTTCCAGATCGTAGAACAGACGGTTTTCTTCATCAAAAATATGAATGATCAGATCCTGATAGTCCAATAATATCCAGTTGGCTGTCTGATATCCTTCCACCTGTCTGGGTTCAAAACCCGCTTTCTGCAGCCGTTCTTCCGCCTCATCCGCCATCGCCTGCACCTGGTTCCGGTTGCTTCCGGAAGCGATGATAAAATAGTCCGCCATCACGGAAACGTCAGAGATATCCAGGACTTTCACGTCTTTGGCTTTCTTTTCCTCCAGAGCGCTCACTGCAATTCTGGCCATCTCTTTTGATCTTTCAGGTATCATAATATACCCCCTTCCCTTTGTCCTTCTACTGGTTATTTTTGTTCCTTATAGTAATCATACGTCTTTTTCGTCATGGAGTCAATATCGTCTGTGGAATCGCCCAAATATCCCAGCGTATCCTCCAGAATCCGAAGCAGTGCCTGATCCAGATCGATAAAAGCGAGCTTACGGATCTCAGCCAGGTTCGGCGCTTTATCGCGTTTGGGTTCGATGTAGTCGGACACATAGACAATCTTATCCAGCAGGTTCATTGCAGGCCGCCCGGTCGTGTGCCACCGGATGGCGCTTAAAATCTCTTCATCATCGATATCATATTTTTTCTTCGCCAGAAGCTCCCCCAATTTGGCATGAAGCATAAAAGGATTCTTGCGTTCAAGGTCGGTGATTTCCAGATGATTTTTCTCGGCCATCTTCAGTTTTTTGGCGTTGGGCATACATTTGGCACAGTCGTGCATCAAGCCTGCCAGCATGGCTTTTTCCATATCATACTCATAGCGCATGGCAAGGGACGCGCAGGTGTACATAACCCCCAGGGTATGCTCATAGCGGCTTTCGTCCATATGCTTTTTCATAGCCTTTTTCAAATCTTTCATGCAGATTGCATCCATTTATTTATCCTCCGTCCTGTACAGCCCGTGCTTCTGAATATAATCTTCCACAGCGGTGGGAAGCAGATAGGAAGTACATTCCTCATGCTGTATGCGCCCCCGTATATCTTCCGACGCGATGTCCATATTGGGGGTGTTAAGGATCCGGATATCCGCCCCGTATCGGTCTTTCAGTTCCCGGATTTTCTCCTGGATTTCTTCTTTGTGGCAATGATCTCTCACAGCCGCCAGGAGGACGCACTCTTTACTGATGATCTCCGGCTCCCGCCATCCGTCGAACTCAAACAGAGAATCGGCGCCCATAATAAAATAAAACAACGCATTCGGATATTTCTTATGCAATTTCTGCAATGTCTTATAAGTGTAATGATACGACTCACCAAAACATTCCAGATCGCACAGTTTCAGATAAGGTATCTTCTGTATGGCAAGCCGGATCATCTGCATCCGGTATTCCACATCCGCCTGCTGTGTATCCTTTTTATGAGGCGGATTCCCGTTGGGGAGCATCCAGATCTCGTCCAGGCCGTACTGTTCGTAGGCCTGCTTTGCCAGTGCCAGATGTGCGTTGTGAACCGGGTCAAACGTGCCCCCCATAATCCCGATCTGTCTCTTATTACCGTCCATACGAACTCCGTTATGATTTTGGCAGGATGATTTTCTTCTTGTCATCCTTGCCTTCTTTATATAATACAATCTTTTTTCCGATGACCTGTACCACCTGAGAGCGGGTCCGTTCTGCCAGAAGCTCTGCCAGTTCCCGCGGGTCATCCACGCAGTTTTGCAGTACGCTGATTTTAATCAGTTCCCTGGCATCCAGTGCCTCCTTCACCGCCCCCGTAAGCTCCGGCGTCAGACTGTTTTTCCCGATCTGAAAGATCGGGTCCGTCACCTGCGCCAGCCCCTTCAGGTAGGCTCTTTGTTTACTCGTCATGATCTACTCCTCTATTTATAGTACTCAAACGCCAATCCATACATCCTTACCGTGTCCCCCTCCTGGATTCCCGCCTTCTCCAGATCGTCCAGAATGCCCGTATCTTTCAGAAAACGCTGAAAGAACGCAAAGCCTTTCTCCGAATCCAGATTCGTATAACCCAGCATCTTCTCAATCCGCGGTCCTTCCACGATATAAGTGTTGGCCTCCTCCGGAGATTTTTCCACTGTATAAGGCAGGTTTTCCCTGACAAACATATCCTCCGGGAAAAACTCCTGCGCAAACACCACAGGCTTGTCCTCCATTGTATCCAGGATTTCCTTAATATAATACATCAGTTCTTTCAGCCCCTGTCCGCTGACTGCGGAGATGGGAAATACACGGATTCCTTTTGGCTCAAATTCCTCCTGTATGGCCTTCACCGGATTCTCTTCCGGGTCCCAGATGGCGTCAATCTTATTCGCCGCGATCACCTGCGGTCTTGCGGCAATCCCGGGGTTATAGGCTTCCAGTTCTTTATTAATGGCATAGATATCCGCGATCGGATCGCGTCCTTCCACGGACGCCGCATCCACCATATGGATAATGACTTTCGTCCGCTCAATATGGCGCAGGAAATCAAGCCCAAGACCTACGCCTTCGGAAGCGCCTTCGATCAGTCCCGGAATATCCGCGATCACAAATCCGCCTCCGTCCAGGTCTACTACGCCCAGGTTGGGCGTCAGCGTCGTAAAGTGGTAATTGGCGATCTTAGGCTGGGCATTGGTCACTCTGGACAAAAGGGTACTTTTTCCCACATTGGGAAATCCCACCAGTCCCACATCCGCGATGACTTTTAACTCCAGCTGCACTTCCAGCTCCTGGGCAGGCTGCCCGGGCTTGGCGTACTTGGGCACCTGCATGGTGGAAGTGGCGAAATGCTGATTGCCGATGCCGCCTTTGCCGCCCTGTAAGACGACCTGACGCTGGTTGTCGGCAGACATATCCGCGATCACCTTGCCGCTCCCGGCGTCTTTGATCACAGTGCCTTCCGGTACTTTCAGTATGATATCCTCGCCGCTTTTGCCGTGGCAGTTGCGTCTGCCGCCCTCCTGACCGTCCTGGGCCGCGTATTTACGTCTGTGGCGGTAATCGGTCAGGGTATTCAGTCCCTTATCCACTTCAAAGATAACGTCCCCGCCTTTTCCGCCGTCCCCGCCGTCCGGTCCGCCGTCCGGCACAAAAAGCTCCCGGCGGAAGCTTACATGACCGTCCCCGCCTTTTCCCGAGCGGATGATGATCTTTGCTCTGTCTGCAAACATACACTGTCTCCTTATATAAGAGAAGGCCTCAAATCATTCGACTTGAAGCCCTGGTCTTGCGGATTATTCTGCTACAGGAACGATAGAAACCTGTTTCCTGTCTCTGCCTTTTCTCTCAAAACGGACAACGCCGTCTGTCAGCGCAAATAAAGTATCGTCTCCGCCGCGTCCTACGTTCACGCCCGGATGGATCCTGGTTCCGCGCTGTCTGTAAAGGATGTTTCCTGCTTTTACGAACTGGCCGTCCGCTCTCTTCGCGCCAAGCCTTTTCGCTTCAGAATCTCTGCCGTTCTTTGTAGAGCCGACACCTTTTTTGTGTGCGAACATCTGAAGATTCATATTTAACATAGGTCTGCACCTCCTGACATGCTGTATTAACAGTTATTTGTTGATCTTTTCAATCTTAACAGCGGTGTACTGCTGTCTGTGACCATTCTTTTTATGATATCCAGTTTTCCTCTTGTACTTGTAAACGATGACTTTCTTCGCTTTCCCGTCACCGATCACAGATGCTTCCACGGTAGCGCCTGCCACCACCGGAGTACCCACGGTAAGCGCGTCGTCGCAGACTGCCAAAACCTGATCGAACACATAGTTGGAACCGGCCTCCGCACCCAACTTCTCCACACGGATCACATCACCTTCGGATACTTTATACTGTTTACCACCTGTTGCAATAATCGCGTACATATGGCACCTCCTGAATCATTACTCGCTGGCTTCGGCGCTGCAAATACGCAGACTTATAGCCCCACCACGCGGCATCTGTAATATCTTACCACGGGGAATTGCAGGTGTCAAGCATATTTTCATGCAAAATTTTGGTTCATGTCAGTCACGTTTTTTCCTTCTTAGACTGGTATATAAAGTATCCGGCGCTCAAGGCAATCTGCACCACAGTAGAAATCGGCGTCGCCAGCCCGATATGGAACAAAGACGCCCACGGCTGAAGGCTGACCACATAAGAGACCGGAATCCTGACAGCAAAAGCGCCTGTAATTCCCTGTATCATTACAAAGGTCGTATTGCCGCAGCCGTTGAAATATCCTAAAAAACAAAATAAAAAGGAAGTCAGCAGGCAGTCAATTCCGAATGCTTTCAAATAAGAAGCAGAAGCCGCTATAATGTCGGTATCTTTAGCGAAAACAGCAGACAACAGATCTCCATGGAAAAAGGCGGCGTAAAACATAAACACACCCACCGCCAGGGAAGTCAGTATACCATAAAAAAGCGCTTTCCTCGCCCGTCCAAACTCACTTGCCCCCACATTCTGGGCCACAAAGGCAGACATGGACTGCATAAAAGCGGAAGGTACAAGCATGACAAAGACGCATAATTTCTCCGCCACACCCACACCTGCCGAAGCGATCAATCCCATGGAATTGACAATCGCCAGGATCACAAGGAACGAAATGCTGACCAGAAGATCCTGCAAAGCGATGGGAGTTCCCAGTGTCAATATCCTTCCGATCCTTTTTTTGTCAAAACAGATACAGGACCTGGTAAAGGTAAAGGGAAGCTCTCTTTTCCTTATGATAAGCAAAGATAAAAGCACGCTTACTCCCTGGGACAGCATCGTCGCAAGCGCCGCGCCTTTTGCTCCCATATGAAATCCGCCTACAAAGAGTAAATCTCCCGCAATATTCAGCACGCAGGCGATCGCCACAGTGATCAAAGGCATCCTGGAATCCCCGATCCCCCGGAAGATACTCCCAAGTACATTATAGGCCGCGATAAAAAGAAGGCCGGAAGAACAGATCCTTATATAGGATACAGTGCCTGCGAAAGCTTCTTCGGGAGCATGCATCAGATCAGCCAATGGGGAAGCCGCAAGAATCAGAACAGCTGTAAGTACAATACCCAGCACCGCGAAAAGGCAGATGCCGCTGCCGATGACTTTTCCGGCCTCTTCCGGCTGCTTTTCACCGATCTTCTGCCCCGCCTGAATGGTAATCCCCATGGCAAGCCCCACGATAATGCTGGTGACTGTCTGCATGACCTGGCTTCCGGTCGATACCGCCGACACATCCGACGCCGACGCAAACCGCCCCACCACCAGAAGGTCTACCGCCCCGTACATAGCCTGCAGAAACAGCGCCAGTAGCACAGGAAGCGCAAAAGAGATCAAGGGTCCCAGGATCTTTCCTTCTGTAAAACTTTGATTTTTCTTCATACTTTCACTCCTCCGAAAACATTTATAAATATCAAAAAAGCCGGATAAAATATCGGGCGCACCCGACATCTTATCCAGCTTTGTAATTGCGATTACAAGCCCTCCGATGTTTGACAGCAGTCTAACATTTTTTTAGGAAATTGTCAACTTTTCAAAATACCTGTTGAAATCATATATTATATATTGTATAATATAAAAAATTAAAATATATATCAAAATTCAGAAAGGATGAGGAAACTTGTTTTTTTCCATCAGTGCGGATATGCTGCAGTTTCTGGTTCTGTCTGTCATTGAACAGGAAGATTCTTATGGATACCAGATCTCCCAGAGATTAAAACCTGTATCCAACGCAAAGGATTCTACCTTATACCCCATCCTGAAACGTATGCAGGATGAAGGCCTGGTACAGGTCTATGACCGGCAGATCCAGGGGCGGAACCGAAGGTATTACCGGATCACCGGATCAGGCAAAGAACTGTGCAGACAAAAGAAACGGGACTGGGAAGCCTGGAAAGAAGCCATGGAACAGATTTTACAAGGAGGGATGTACATTTGAGCCGTGAAGCATACTTAAAAGAACTGGCAGGATATTTAAAAAAACTGCCGAAAGATGAATATCAAAAAGCGATGGAATATTTTGAAGAATATTTTGCCGAAGCAGGTCCCGGGCAGGAAGCAGAGGCAATTCAAAGCCTTGGCACGCCCAGAGAAGCAGCGGATGGGATTTTAGGGGAGATTACCCTTCGGCGGATACGCAGCGCCGACGCCACTAAAGGACAGCGCTTCTCCACCTTAAAGATTGTCCTTATCACACTGGCAGCGGTTCCCACCACGCTTATAGGCTCTGTCCTTTTGCTCGTGGCCGCCGTGACCGTTTTCCTGCTTTTACTTACAGCCATTCTGGTTCTGCTGGCATTTACCATAGCCGGAATTGCTTCCGCAGCGGTCGGTATATGGATGCTGACCTTCGCGCCTGCCAGCGGAATAGCCATGCTGGGAGTCGGGCTGATCCTCACGGGCGTCATCCTGCTCCTTAGCTGGTTCTTCACCTATGTTATAAAAGGGATCTACAAGCCCGCTGCCATCGCGGCAGAAAAACTGATACACAGAGGAGGTCATACGGCATGATTCAATTACCGAAAAGAATAATCCTGGGAATTTTTCTGACCGCGGCAGGAACCGCCCTGTTCCTGACAGGCCGCATGATGGGCGGAAGCCCTGGTATCTATATAGATTCCGAAGGAATCCACACCGCCGAAGGGATCATAAAGACAAAAGACGGTACCCTGCGCCAGGACGAGAATCCCATCGTTTCCTCTCAAAAAGATACGCTTACGCCTGAACCGTTTGACAGTTTTACGATCTATGCAGAAGATGCCGACCTGTCCGTGTCTTACGGAGATACCTGGTCCCTGGAATACTGCCTACCAGGCAGCAGTACCATCGACTCTCATGTAACAGACGGTATCCTCCACTTTACAGCGAAAGACCTGCCGGGAACAGACAACGGCGCCAGGTATTATTTTATGTGGCTGACCCCTTTAAGCCGGGCGGAAATCAATGACAAAAGCGAATATTATATAAATCTTTGCGTACCTGAAAACACTGTATTTCAGACGATCAGCCTTACGACCGACAACGGAGACTGCAGGACAGACACGCTGCGCGCTGAACATGACTGCACCATTCATACCGACTGGGGCGATATTTATACCAAAGACCTGCATGCCAAAAACCTGCATATTTCTGTCGGCAACGGAAGCCTGGATCTAAAAGGCGGCATTGACGCCCTGGAAAGCTGTACCTTAAATGCCGACTGGGGCGATATAAAACTGGACCGTCTGTCAGCCTCCGAAGCCATCCTCTCAGCCGGCAACGGAAATTTAAATATATCGGATGATTTGAACGCGTCCGTAAAATGCACCGTCAATGCGGACTGGGGTGACGTTGCGATCGGCAGCCTGTCCTCCCCCGAAACCAATATCGCCATGGGAAACGGTAACCTGAACATAGCCGATACTTTAAACGCATCCAATCACTGCAGCATCAGTGCGGATTGGGGCGATATAAAGATGGCGCATCTGGCAGCTCCCAAAGCAAATATCTCCCTTTCCAACGGCAATCTGAACATAGAGGAAACCATGGACGCTTCCGAAAGCTGTCTGATCCATGCAGACTGGGGTGATATAGCGATCAGCAGCCTGTTATGTCCGGATGCCTCTGTTTCACAGGATAACGGATCACTGGATCTGTCTGTCCGCAAAGGTACGTCACTGGAAGTGTCGAATGCCTATGGGGATGTAACACTGGCAGCAGAAGGATCTATCGACGATTATGAATATACGTTTGCGACCGAATATGGCGAAATTACGCTCCCCGGCCAGGGTTCCGTAAGCAGAACCGCCACGAACACCCGCTCCCGGACGAAACGCTCTTTAAGCGCCGGATATCTGCAGGTGCAGTGCGATAACGGGGATATTAAAATCACAGAGCAATAAGTGAACAGGAGCTATGATCCAAATCAGTCATAGCTCCTGCTGTCATGAACTCTCTATATTTACATCCCGCACTTCACCCGCAGTATTCTCCTCACCGACTCCTCAATCCGCTCTTCTGTCAGCTCCCCCGCCTGTACGGCCGCAAGTACGCCTTCATACGCGCTGTGAAAATCCGACGGCATCAGCACAATATCCACGCCTGCCTTCAGCGCCCCAACCGCCCCATCAGCCGAAGTATACTGCTGACTTATGGCTCCCATATTCATGGCATCCGTAATTACAATCCCGTCATATCCCAGTCTGTCCCTGAGTACATCAGTGATCATATACCGGGACATGCTGCAGGGCGTCTCGTCTCCTGTGACTGCCGGGGCTGAAATATGCGCTACCATAATAAAATGTATCCCTTCCTGAATCCCGGACGTAAATGGAACCAGCTCCGCTTCCATCATCTCTTCTAATGTTTTGTCGGTATAAGCGTAACCTGCATGTGTATCTCCCAGCGTGGCTCCATGTCCCGGATAATGCTTCAGGGTCGCGTAGACTCCGTTTTCTTCCATTCCTCTGACTTCTGCCAGGACCATATCCGCGACCAGCTGCGGGTCACTTCCAAAGGATCTGTTTTTAACCACCTGGTTGTCCGGGTTCGTCAGCACATCCGCATCCGGCGCAAAATCCAGGTTAAATCCCAAATCTGCCAGATAGTTACCGATCACCGACCCGATCCTTTCAGCCTCCTCTGTGTCGCCGCTTCGCCCTACTTCTGCCATATCGCCAAACTGCTCTACGCCAAAAGCCGACTGGCTGCCGATCCGGGCAACTTTTCCGCCTTCTTCATCCAGACTCAAAAGGGGAGCCGGATACCCTGCTTCCTTATAATAAGAACGGGTATTCGTAAGCATTTCGCGTACCTGTTCCGGTGATTTTAGATTGCCGGCAAAATACACCAGTCCTCCCACCGGATACTGGCGGATACTGTCCTTTGTTGTATCCCCTGCGGCGGTCACTGCATCGCTGCCTGTCAGTGCTTCTGGCGTGATGACAAATAACTGCAGCACTTTTTCTTCCAGCGTCATCTGCTGCAACATAAGATCCACCTGTTCTTCTAACAGTTCTTCTTCTGTTTTTTCCGGCTCCGGTTCAGGATTGACAGCCGGTTCTTCTTCTGTCACAGCCGGCTCTGCTTCTTCTGAAAGTGCTGTTTCTGCATGACCATCCGCATCCAATGCCTCCTGAGGCTCATCTTCCTTTACTTCTTCGGGTAAAGATTTCCCCTGTATCAGCAAACAGAAAATACAGATGATTAAAATTCCTGCCGCCAGGACTGAAATAAATGTTTTGAAAAAAGTACGCTTATTATTTCTCTTCATATTCGATTCCCTTCATAGAATTATTGTTTACCTCAGCAACCTCTCCTTTTAGCGCAAAACCCTCAGAT
This sequence comes from Lachnospiraceae bacterium UBA7182, assembly GCA_002491115.1. Taxonomy (GTDB): domain Bacteria; phylum Bacillota; class Clostridia; order Lachnospirales; family Lachnospiraceae; genus Hominiventricola. The sequence goes on from DKVI01000070.1 coordinate 27,487, forward strand.
ATGCATCCTTCTGCGTACTTCTTCTCTCAGTCTGCTGCGCCGGATGACGGTCAGAAGCGCCGCGTCTATGATCACGCAGCAGGTCAGCACAACGGCGGACCAGGTGATCCCCGGCGGGAGTTGACGGAAGCTGCGGATCAGAAGCTCCACTGCCACCATAAATACGGCCGCCTCCCCCAGTACCAGCACAGAGCTGGACAATATGGAGAGCCGTATTCTGCGAATGCCTGCAACAAACAAAAGAATCATCGCTGCGGCAAGCCCCGTAAGCGGAAGGGCCAACGCCATATACCATCCGTTTCCAGGATGCCGCCATGCGATCATACCAAAATACAGCGCGATCCCGATCCCGTCCAACACAATGCTTGCATAAACGTTTACCTTAGCGAAAAAGACCGGAAGGCAGAAAATCCACAGAAGCACACAGCCTCCGATCACATACAAAGACCAGGCATTGCTGCTGAACACAAAGAAATTCAAAAGCCCGCATACAACTGCTGTTACTGCCAGCACGACACTGAGCAGTATGGTTATATCCCCGCGCTGGACCGGTTCCGTGTATCCTCTGCGTACCGGAAAAGGCGGCGGGGAGACATGGTCTGTCTCTTCATTTGGATTACAGACTTTTGTATTACACAGCGGACATACGGCGCATGTTTTGTCAAGCTCAACTCCGCAGTTTACACAGTACGACATAGTGAACCCTCCATATTCCGGTTTGTCTCGATCTTTACATGAATCCCGTCCTGCACCAGTTTGCGGAAAAACTGCCGTTCCACTTCCGCTTCCACAATGCTGCTGGCAAAACTGACAGTCAAAACATCGCCATAGCTGACGACCGCGCAGTTGGTACGGGCAGAAAAAGGCTGTCCCATCAGCACATCAAATCGATCTACATATCTTTTCATCTCTTCCGGCACGTCCACGACACCCAGGTTCGTAAGCCCGGCGCTGGACTGCTTATCCTGTATTCTTTTATAAAACTGCCGCACCACGATATCTTTGATAAACAGAGGGACAACCCGGATCAGCGGGTTCTTCGTCACCGCCACGTTGGTCGTAATATCCGCATTCAGGAATTTGTCGTTCAGATAATAGCGCATATAATAATGTACCTGCACAAGGATTTCCTCGAACGTATAATCTCCCATCCTGGGATCTATGGACGGATATACCATGGTAATAAAATTCCGAAGGGTGCCGGAAGGAAAGAATCTGCGAAGGTTCACCGGCATGGCCAGAGATACCGGCAGTTCCCGGAACACCCGGTCGTCTTTCTGTTTTAACATCAGGGCATAAAGAAGCGCCGCGTTCAGATATTCTGTCACCGTCACCTGATACCTTTTTGTCACCGTCAGCACCTGATTCACAGACAAAATTCCCGTGATAATATTCAGCGTGTAAAAGGGTTCCCATGTTCCTCTAATCCGATAGGTTTTAGCCTTGCTCCTGTGAGGCCGTACCCTGGAACTGGCATACCGCATATAGGCATCTTCCAGCTCCTCCGGCTCCGGTTTTGCGTCAATATCCAGCACACCATGCCCATTGGGAATCTCATATCCTTTCAGGCGCAGATATACGGCCGTCAGTGTCTTTAATAGACAGAGCGCGCCGCTGCCGTCCGCCAGCGAATGGAATACTTCCAGCGAAATACGTTTCTGATAATAATAGATGCGTATCAGATATCGGTTTTTGCTCTTGAAAGACATGGGCATACAGGGATTCACGATATCCGGCTCCACAAAGGGTCCGGGACGGTTATTCGGTTCCAGATACCGCCAGAATACGCCCTTTTTCATGGTTACTTTAAACGTAGGGAAACGGGGCAGCGTAAGATCTACTGCCTTTTGCAAAAGACCGGGGACTATATTCTCTTTTAACAGCACTGAAATCCGGTACACCGAAGAAAAATTTCTTCGCTGGAGCGTCGGATACACGATCGCCGACAAATCCAGCTTATACCAGAGTTTTCTGGGATTGGTTGTCCGTTCCATATACTTCTTCCCCCGGAAAAACAGACAGGAGTGTAATACATTTACACCCCTTTCTTAGATGTTATTTATTATATCATAAAAAAACAGGGTGTAAAGCATTATTCTTTAATTTTCTTCTTTGATTTTCTCTCAAAACACGATATAATACATCACAAATATACAAGAAAGGCCCAATTTCCATGACAAACAGCCAGAAGCACAACCAAAACCTGATGAAAGTCATCCGGCGCATGCACTCCTTTGTGGAACACAGCGATATCGAAAAGCAGCGCGCCTCCAAAGATCAACTGGGAAAACTGCTGATGCGCAGTACAGATATGAATTATACGGATGCTGACATAGACGGCATCCGCGCCGAATGGGTCAGCGTCAAAAGACAGCATATGAAAAAATATATCCTGCTCTACTGCCACGGCGGCGGCTATAATACCGGAAGCCTTAAATATGCCCGCAGCATCACCAACAAACTGGCCAGTTCCACCTCCATGGACGTATTAAGCTTTGATTACCGCCTGGCGCCGGAACATCCTTATCCCGCCGCCCTGGAAGACGCCGTAAAAGTATGGGATTACCTTATGTATATGGGGTACGGTTCCAGGGACGTGATTCTTGCCGGAGATTCCGCGGGCGGCAACCTGGCGCTTACGCTTACGCTCAAATTAAAAGAACAGAATCGCATCCTCCCCAGAGGACTGGTTCTCTTCTCGCCCTGGACTGACCTTACAAGAAGCGGACAATCCCACACCACCCGCCGGGAGATTGACCCGATCCTTACGGAAGAGTATCTGGACCAGGCGATCTTTGACTACGCCAAAGACCGTGATCTTACCGACCCTCTGATCTCCCCTTTATATGCCGATTATAAAGATTTTCCGCCCGTTTTAATCCAGGCAGGAGGAAACGGTATTCTTCTGTCGGATTCGGTGGAACTTCACAGGCAGATGGTCCGCCAGCATGTGGGCGCTAAGCTAAACGTCTATCCGGGCATGTGGCATGTATTCCAGATGTCTCCCTTCAAAACCGCTTATGAAGCCATGGATCAGGCGGCAGAATTTATCTTTGACATCTGCCGCTGATGAAAGATGACTTTTTATTCCAGATACTGGATTCCTGCCCCCAAAAGCCCGGAACCCAGATAGATACTTAAAGCCGCCCCGATCTTTGCCCGATATAAAGACTTATAATCCGGAAACAGCTCTGTAAGCTTTTCTTCCAGGGAGTCCCTCTCCTTTGGTGCGCCCCCGTCCGCCACCACCAGATTGTAGGGACGCCCTTCTTTGCGGCAGTCTTCCACCAGCTGCAGCAGCCTTTTTTCAACTGCCTTACGGCTGCGCACTTTTGCCGCCGTATAGATCTCGCCGTCTTCGTCAAAAGACATGACCGGTTTAATATCCAGAAGTGCCCCTGCCGCCGCGGTTACCTTTCCGATCCGTCCGCCCTTTTTCAGGTATTCCAGCGTATCAATAGAAAAGAACACTTTCGTATGTCTGATCAGACTTTCCACTTTGCCTTTTAATGTTTCAAAATCCATGCCTTTCGACGCATATTCTGCCGTCTGGATTGCGATGACTCCGATCCCGATGCTTGCCTGGCACGAATCATAGACAGCGACTTCCAGGCCTTCCATATCTTCCGCCGCCAGCCGCACATGATTGACGGTTCCCGAAAGACCTCCTGATAAAAGGATGGCAATGGCTTTTTTGTAACCCTGCTTTTGAACCTCTGCAAATGTATCCTCCACATCCGCACCGCTGGGGGTGCTGGATTTGGGAAGCTCCGTCTTTAGTTTTTCATAGATGTCCTCGGCATGAATGTCCACACCGTCCCGGTATTCCCCGTCCGAACAGGTAATTCGCATGGGCAGGATAAACATATGGTACTTTTCCACAAACTCCTGCGGCACATCCGCGCAGGAATCCGTGATAACCGCGATCTTTTCTGTTGTGTTCATAACTCTCATTCCCTTTTTTATATGTATTTGGAGAGGATTCTATCACGGATATTTTGACTGAATATAAACTCACATATATTTTCGCTCTTTTCTCATGCTTCTCCTGTAATACCACCCAAACGTCACCATCAGCATGAGAAATGCTCCGATCCAGGCAGAGATTTCCGCCAGGGCGATCCCGCGAAAATGAAGCCCGCCCACCAGAAGAACCGCCATCACGAACCGCAGCGCCACTTCAAGGACGCCTGAAAACATGGGAACCACCGTATGCCCCATACCCTGACAGGCATTGCGGAACACGAACAGCCAGCCCAGCGGAAATATGGCAGCGCCGGTAATCATAAGATACTCTCTCGTATAGGAAATGACCGTCTGGTCTGTCAGCATAAAAGAAGACATGGTCTCCGGAAGAAAAAACATCGCCAGTGCCAGCGGAATATTGACCAGGATGCTTAAAAGGATGCCGTCCCTTACCCCCTGACGGATTCTCTCTGTCTTTCCCGCGCCGTAATTCTGCCCCGCAAACGACAAAAGCGCCAGCCCCACGGCATTGCCTGCCTGCTGGAATAAAGAACAGATCTTCGTACAGGCCGCATAAGCCGCCACATAGCCGGTTCCCATACCGTTTACAAAATACTGAAGAACCATGCATCCTACCGCTGTCACAGAGTTCATAAACGCGATGGGAAGTCCGGTCAGAGACAGCCTTTTTAAGATTTTCCACTCTATTTTCCAGTCTTTCCTGCGGGGAAGCAGTTCTTTTAATGTACAGATATATCCTGCGCAGAAAAGCAGCGATACTACCTGGGACAGAATCGTCGCCTCTGCCGCTCCTGTGACGCCCCTCCCAAGAGGAAATACAAAGAGCAGGTCCAGCGCCACATTTACCACGGAAGACACAATCATGGCGATCAGCGGAATCCGGCTGTTTCCCACGGATCGAAGCAGCGTCATGGCAAAATTGTTGAAAATCGTGACGGTGATTCCAAGCAGGATGACGCGGAAATAGTCCAGCGTATCCTGCATCATGGACGAAGGCGTCTGAAGGAATATAAACAACCGGTTCATAAATGCCAGGCTTACTGCTGTCACAAAGAGACCGATCCCCGCGCAGACCCACACGGACATGGCGATTTCCTTTCTGAGTTTCTCCGTATCTTCCGCGCCGAAAGACTGGGAGATACAGATGCCCAGTCCCCCGGTAAGCCCGATGGTAAAACCAAGGATCAAAAACGATACCGATCCCGTATTACCTACCGCCGCCAGGGCATTGTCGCCGACTCCTTTTCCGACGATCACGGAATCTACAAAACTGTAAAACTGCTGAAAAAAATTTCCCGCCAGGATGGGAAGAAAAAACTGTATGATCAGCCACATACAGTTCCCGTTTGTCATATCTTTTGTCTTTGTTCTCGTATTCATGCAGAACAAATTACCACAGTCGGGCAAATTTTACAAGAGGATATTCACAATTTTCTTGACTTTTTTCGACTCCCGTATTACTCTATACCTAGCTGTAAATATAATAATTAAAGAGATAGAGGCGCGGCCGCTACCAGTACACTGTCTGGCCGGGACAGGCATCCCAAGGCAGTGGAACAGAACGTCCGCCGAAGCAACGCATCTGCCTGGAGACGCTTTGCTGGGGTACAGCAGAATATGCTGTACACTGTCACAAGGTATTTGTGGTGCGCTATCGTTTATGAGGACCTTATTAAGCCATGGACGCCGCGTGTACCATGGCTTTTTTGTTTGCGTGTTTGCAGAACTTATTCTAAACAGCATCTTCCCGCTCTGGGCACAGGGTACTGTGGGGGAAGATGCGGAACTTAAATTAGGAGGGAAAATGTTATGTATGCAACCTTTTGGTCCCTGGTGCCGCCTCTGGTGGCCATCATCCTTGCGCTGATCACCAAAGAAGTGTACAGCTCTCTGTTCATCGGTATCGTGACGGCGGCGCTGTTTATCACTAATTTTAACGTGGTTTCCGCTTACACCACCATGTTCGGCGACGGTTTTATCGCTTCTTTGTCAAGCAGCTCCCATGTGGGCATCCTGATCTTTCTGGTTGTCCTGGGCACCATCGTTGTCCTTATGAACAAAGCCGGCGGCTCCGCTGCCTACGGAAAATGGGCGCAGGAAAAGATCAAAACCAGGAAAGGAACGCTTCTGGCTACCTTTGCTCTGGGCGCTCTGATCTTTGTGGACGATTACTTTAACTGTCTGACAGTGGGAAGCGTTATGCGCCCGGTCACGGACAAGCACAATGTATCCCGGGCAAAACTCGCGTATCTGATCGACGCGACCGCTGCCCCGATCTGTATGATCGCACCGATTTCTTCCTGGGCTGCCGCTGTGGCGGGTGTCGTGGAAGGCACGGACGGACTGACGCTTTTTATCAGTGCGATTCCTTACAACCTGTACTCTCTTCTGACCATTGCCACGATTATCCTGATCTCGTGCTTGGATCTTGACTTCGGTCTGATGAAGAAGCATGAAGATAATGCGAAAAACGGAGACTTGTTTACTTCCGGTACCGTCACTGCCGATAACAGCGCCATGGCGCCGGTATCCGACAAAGGAAAAGTGATCGACCTTGCATTTCCGGTCATTGTACTGATCATCTCCTGTATCATCGGCATGATCTATACAGGCGGATTCTTTGAAGGCGTGAATTTTGTAAACGCTTTCGCGGACTGTGACGCGTCCTTAGGGCTCTCCATGGGTTCCACAGCAGCGCTTCTGATCACGATTGTATACTATCTGCTCCGCCGGGTGCTGACTTTTAAAGACTGTATGGATTCCTTCCCGGAAGGCTTCAAAGCCATGATCAGCCCGATCCTGATCCTGACTTTTGCCTGGACTTTATCCGGCCTGACCGGTAACCTGGGCGCGGCAGAATATGTCAGCGGTATCTTCGAGGGAAGCGCCGCCGGCCTGACCGGCATGCTTCCGGCCATCGTATTTCTGGTAGCAATTTTCCTGGCGTTCTCTACCGGAACTTCCTGGGGAACTTTTGGTATCCTGCTTCCGATCGTCGTGGGCATCAACCTGCCGGGCAATCTGCAGATCATCACCATCGCGGCATGTCTTGCGGGCGCCGTATGCGGAGACCACTGTTCTCCTATTTCCGATACCACGATCATGGCTTCCGCGGGCGCACAGTGCGACCATATCAACCATGTGTCCACTCAGCTTCCCTACGCGCTTTTAGTAGCGGCCGTATCCTTTGTAGGCTACTGCATCGCCGGCTTTATCCAGAACGCATGGATTGTCCTTGTCCTCTCCTTCGTGCTGCTCTGCGCAGCGCTGTTCGGAATGAAGAAATTCCTGGTTCCGGCGAAATAGTACATATAAAAACAACCGGCATCGGGAACAACTACCTGATGCCGGTTGTTTCTGTTTTTCAATAATACACCCTGTTCTCAAACACCACCTCAAACGTCCCTTTCTCTGCATGAAGCAAAGTGACCGCGCAGTTTTTATGCACGCCGCCGTCCCAGAATTTTTCCAGAGGCAGATTCAGAAGCCCCGACAAGATTCCCCGGATGGCCGCCCCGTGGGAGGCCATCAGAAAAGTCATGTTCTCATTCCCGGGGTCATTCATGATACCGCGCATAAAAGAAGAAGTCCTGATCTTTAAATGCTCGATGCTCTCCCCGTTAGGCGGCGTATGATATTTTTCCGGCGCATTGAAAAAATTCAGAAAATCCGGGTCCGGAATATTATATTTCCCGTCCAGTATCGTAAGGCCCTCATAATCTCCGAAACTGATCTCCCTGAGCCCTTCTGTGGGAATAATCTCAATCTGCCGGTCTCCCCGAAGAATCTCCGCCGTCTTCCTCGCCCGGATCAGAGGGCTCGTATAGATCCTGTCAAACCGGATGTCTTTCATTCCTTCTGCCGTCCTTTGGGCCAGCTCGATTCCCTTCTCGTTCAGCGGAATATCCACTGTCCCCTGCAGCCGTTTCCCCTTATTATAATCCGTCTCCCCATGCCGTATCAAATAAATGTCCATATTTCTCATGTCTCCTGTTCCGCCAACAATATATCGTGATTCACCGTCCGGTAAAATCCCGCGTCAAACGCTTCGCCTTTGATCCCACAGCCCAACAGCCACATGGTCTTTGTCACCGCAGCCTCCAACGTCATATCAAAAGCCTCCACCACCGGAAACCGGTCCTTGATCGCCTTTCCCACCTGATACACTTCCATATCACTGCCCTCATGGGTCACCTGGGTAGCCATGATTACTTTCTTTCCGTCCCTGCACCATCTGTCAATGGCATCCGCAAAGCTGTGTTCCCCATACGCAGGAAGCCCGCCCACACCGAAAGATTCTATGACTACCGCGTCATAGTCCTCTGACATCCGGTTCAGGATCCGTCCGTCCATACCCGGAATTAATTTCAGTAAAAATACCCTCGTATCCATCCCATGATAGAACCGCACCCGTTCCCGGATCTGATTCCTGTCTTCAATATAAAAGATGACCCTTCGGTCCTGAATCACGGCAATATCCGGATAATTGATGCTGGAAAACGCGTTATAGCTTTTGGAACGCTCTTTTTTGGCCCGGGTTCCCGCGATCACCTTGCCGCCGAAAACAATATTGACACCGTGGGCCCGGTCGTCCGACGCAAAACGCAGGCTGTCCCGAAGGTTCAGCCTTGCGTCGGTAATCTCAAGATTGATTGGTTTCTGCGCTCCGGTGATCACCACCGGTTTTAAATTGTTCTGAATCAGATAAGACAGAGCCGCCGCCGTATAAGCCATGGTATCCGTTCCATGGCAGATGACAAAGCCGTCGTACTCGTCATAATGTTCTTCCACAAGCCCTGCCAGTATCAGCCAGTGTTCCTGACATATGTTGGTACTGTCCAGGCCGAAAGGCTGGCAGGCAGTTACCTGACAGAAATCCTTTGCTTCCGGCACATAGGCGAGCAGTTCTTCCGCCGTGATCTGGGGTTCCAACCCTTCCGCCGTATGTTCCGACGCGATGGTTCCGCCGGTGGCGATCAAAAATATCTTTTTCATATTCGCTCCCTGCATTCAGGATAAGAAAGCTGTTCTCTGAATGCCGCCGTCACCCGTGTAAGTTCCAGCACGGTTTCGCTGAAATACCGGGGGGCTACTTCCCCTAACTGATACAGATCCGGTTCGTAGCGGCCGTTCACCGTTTTTCCCTTTCCGGGATGATAAAAGGCAGCGCCGTAGACCGTCACGTCCTCGCCTTCTCCGCCTACGCAGCATCCGGAAAATTCAAGTACGACTCCGATCTGCCCCAGTGCTTTGGAAAACTCATAATACGCTCCTCCGTCCAGGATCTCCCCTCGCGTCCATCCGGACGAAATCAGCTTACCTGACAGAGAAAGGGAATTGATCACCCGTCCGCCGAAGCGCGAAAGTTCTGTCTGCGTCGCTTCCTCTTCCGTCACCTTATATACCGGACGGTCGATCTGTTCGATGGGCTGGACGATCTCGTAGTCCGAAAGCTGCTCTTTCCATGCATCCAGGCTTTCTTTGTCCAGTTCAATGGGATGGACAAGGCCGATCATCCCGGAATCAGGCAGCTCATATTCCTCTTCGTCCACGGTATTAAAGCTGCCGTCTTCCATATAGCGGAAAGTCTCTTTTAATGTGTGGTCTTCATAAAGTCCCCAGATTAACCCTGTGGCAAACTGATGCATGACCGGATTCTTTACAAACAACGCTTCCCATTTATCTGTCGGCCACAGCCGCTCGCTGCAAAGGGCCTGTTCCAGCCTTAGCTTCTGATTGTTTAAAACCGTCTTTAACTGTTTTTTCAGAAGCTTATAGGCATCGCTGGCCGCCTTTGCTTTCTCCGGCTCGTCCTTCTTGCCGGGCGCGGGCAGATTCTTAAGCTTTTTCCCGTTCTCATCGAACACTTCCAGCTCCAGGGCAGGTGTCAGGATGACTTTAAAAGTTCTTGTTCCGTAGTCGAAGGTCTGCTCCATCTGCTCGTTAAAGCCCAGATTCGGCACGATCCGGTCTTCCAGCTCCGCCACCGTGATGCCAAGCTGTGACGCCGCGTAGGAAAGCGCACGGGAAGCCGCGTCTTTTACCTGCCGGAACTTGAATTTCCGGCTGATCTGATCTACCAGAAGCAGAGCTGTGGCGCCTCCGTTTAATGCCAGGGCGTTAACCGCTTCCCCGGCGATGGCTCCTCTGGATTTTTTCGGCCATTCCTGAATCTGCGCATGCAAAATGGGAACAATCTTTTCGCCGCCATGGATGGAAGCGGCATAGAGTACCCATTTTTTCTTCGATTCCGCCCCTGTTTTGACCCAGCAGTCAAAAAGCGTAACCACATAGTCAGCCAGCTCTTCCGGCACCAGTTCCTCTGAAAGTTTTCTGGCGTCCGCGCTGACGCCGGGTACGGACAGATCCGCATAAGAGATCAGAAGCGCCGCAAGAAAATCTTCGGAAGCCTCTTCACCGTTCGTTTTATGAACCACGGGCGGTTTCTCGTCGCCGTTTAAAAACCAGGATAATCTGCGTTTTCTTCCCCCGGAAAGGATGGATTTTATAAATTCTTCCTGGGTCTGCACTGTCGGTTCTTCTGCATCCTGCCCCTCCAGGAGCAGGATACTTTGTATCAGTTCTTTTATTTTCTTTGATTTTTCCGCTTCCATCGCCTGGGTAAGCGGCTCTTTATAGGCGTCCGCGCCCCAGGAATTTAACACGCGTACAGCCAGTTCCCTTACTGCGGCCTTTTTAGATTTAAGCATCGCAAGGACATCCTGTTCCCATTCCCGATGGTCCTTTAAAATCGGATGCACATAACACTCCCGAACCTGTTTGGAACTGTCGGCTGCGCAGTCAAAAATCTCTTCTTTGTATTCTTCCGGAAGATTTCCCATCACCCGGATGGCAAGCGCACGGGTCAGGACGAGCCCTTCTTTGGCTATGGCAGGAAATTCGTCTCCCCATCTGTCTTTATGCCCTGCCAGTACCTCGGAACACAGCTTAAATCCCGACGACTGGTATCCTTCATAGGCGGTGGCAAAAAAGTCCATCTGACAGGCCAGGGGAACCTGCTCCTCTGTCAGTATTTTAATGATTCCTTCGATCTGCCGCCGGTCTAAAAGCCTGTTGCTGCCGCCTCCCTCCACTGTGGTACCTTCGGGGACGCCGACCCAGCAGTCTTTCAGGTAACTGTTATAACTGCTGTTCAGGCGAAGGCATTCCAGTACGATGGCTCTTTGATAGAATGTGCGCTCTCCATTGTCTCTAAGGAACTGGATTCTTACTTTCCTTGCATTGTCATAGATATACTGGTTCCGCCACTCATTTACAAAAGGCAGTATACTTTCGATTCCGACACTGCCAAGCAGATAGTTTTCCGCCATTACCTGTCCGGTTTTGAATCCCTTGACATGTTCTTTGACTGCCGATTCACAGTATTCCTGCCAAAAACCCTGGCCAAATTCCTCGTAGAACGCAGGGTTGGCCTCCCGTACATTAGCAAGCAGATAGCCAAAATCTTCCGTCGGGACTTTTTTTACCACCTGACGGATGGCTTCCGGCGCTTTTACGGCCATCCGCATCAGCACCTTCGCCTCTTTTCTTAAAATGGCCCAGCGGATATAAGCTTCGTCAGGGATGAAAAGGGCTTCTTCCAACCGTTCCACATGGCGGTCAAACCATGTTTTTCCCACCTTGTAGCAGGCGTCCAAAGACGCGTTGGGAATTGTATTTTCATCCAGGGCAGCCGCCAGACGGATCAGGGATACGAACCGTTCCGAGTGTTCCACTGCCATAAACGCGCAGACCGGCAGGAATTTCATCCGGTAATCGTGCAGTTTTCTTCCGGAATAAATGGGGCGCAGTTCGGAAGGAACCGGCCGGGAAGCCTCGGCGTCTCTTACAAAATCCTGCAGTTTTTTTACGTCCTCCTCCGGCGGTACGTTGCTCGCCGCAAACAGGCCGTCTATATTGCCGATCAGCCTTCTTTCCAGATAATCTGTCATTTCCCTGACATGCTCCGGGTCTCCCGCTGCTCTTGTGTCGTCCGCCAAAGCAGGTACACGCAGACTGCTTTTTGTGTCATCCAGCGGTTTTACACAGTGCAGATAGCAGGCGGATAAAAGCATTTTGGTATTGGCAGCGTCATTGTCATAGCACAGACTTACGGCCTCATAGAAAAGTTCCGGATTCTCTCTGGCGGCGTCACAGACCTGGCTGATCCAGTATTCTTCCAGGTTGTATCTGCTCCACACATAAAATTCCGCCCGGAGAGCGACCACCTGGACAGGAGATAAAAAGGGCTCCAGATATTTCAGATCCCAGGCAGAACCTGAGTTTGAGAGCGCATACCTGGCAGTGGAGCCGCCCACTTCCGTCACAAACCGGATATATCGTCCGGCTTCCTCATCTTTCTTTCGGTTTCGCAGATAGTTTACATAACGAGGGAGCATCTCCTTTTGTGTTTTATCCAGTTCTGAATAATCCTGGTGCTCTACCTGGGCGAGAAGTTCTTTATTCTCCGGTTTTGACATATCAAGATACTCCTCTGCCAGCGCCTGGTTTTTTTCGGTCAGTTTCAGATAATCAAACGCCTCTTTTAATTTCGCATCATCTTTATTTTCTCTTAGTATCATCTTAAATCTCCTGTTGAAAGTTCCGCTGTCATAACTTTATCTGTTGTTTTTGCACTCCGGATACGGGAGCTGCTCTGTGGAAGACGCGGTAGCTTTCGTAAGCTGCAGCACGATCTCACTGAAATATCTGGGATTTACTTCTTTCAGTAAATACTGATTCTCTTTTTTGATCTCATCATAGACATAGCTTCCCCGCCGCACGGTACCGGCCCGATAGAACTTAGCGCCGTAAACAGTCACTTCGTCGTTCTCGTCCCCCACAAAAGCGCCGGAAAATTCCAGCTCCACGCCTATGTCCCCGTCTTCCCGGTAAAATGTATAGTAACCGCCTGCGTCCTGCACGCTTCCTCTGTACCATCCCTGGTTCTGAAGCTTACCTGACAAAGAGAGGCAGTTTAATACTTTACCGCCAAAGCGGGTCAGTTCTGCCTGAGACCTTTCTTCCTCCGTCAATTGGTAGACACCCCGTTCCAACTGTTCCATGGGCTGGGTTACTTCATAGTCAGATAACTGCTCTTTCCACGCAGACAGCGTTTCTTTCATCAGTTCAATGGGGTGAATCAGGCCGATCTTTAAGTCCGCGGGCAGTTCGTATTCTTCTTCCTCTACCGTGTTAAAACTTCCGTCCTCCATATAACGGAACGTCTCTTTTAAGTTTCCGTCCTCATAGGCGCCCCAGATCAGGCCGGTGGCAAACTGATGCATAACAGGATTTTTTACAAACAGCGCTTTCCACTGTCCGACATTCCACAGCCTTTCTGCGCTGAGTGCCTCCTCTAAACGTACCTTCTGATTGGCAACGACCGTTTTTAACTGTTTTTTCAGAAGTTTCCAGGCGTCGCTGGCCGCTTTTGCTTTCTCCGGCTCATCTTTTTTACCCGGAGCAGGCAGGTTTTTCAGCCGTTTCCCTTTATCGTCATACACTTCCAGTTCCAGCGCGGGCGTCAGAATCACCTTGAAGCTTCTTGGACCATAATCAAAGATCTGTTCCATCTGCTCATTGAAGCCCAGATCGGGTACAATGCGGTCTTCCAGCTCCGCTTTTGTGATACCAAGCTGTTCTGCCGCATAGGAAAGGGCGTCTGCCGCCGCCGTTTTCACCTGGCGGAATTTAAATTTCCGGGCAGTCTGATCGACCAGAAGAAGCGCCTCCGGTCTTCCGTTTAAAGCCAGCGCCTTGACTGCCTCCGCCGCCATAGCGCCCCTGGATACTTTGGGCCACTCCTGGATCTGGGCGTACAGGACAGGAATAATCGCCGCGCCGCCGTGAACAGAGGCCGCGTAAAGTACCCATTTTTTCTTTGCCTCGGCTCTTGTCTCGATCCATCTGTCAAATACAAGTCCCATATAGGCGGCCAGTTCTTCCTGATTCAGGCTTTCTGCCAGCCGGATGGCTTCCTTACTGGCTCCGGGAACGGACATATCCGCGTAGCAGACAAGAATCGCTTCCACATAATCTTCCGGCGCGTCGGTCCCGTCCGCCTTATGTACTTCGGGGAAGGGAGTATCCTTCTCATAGATCCAGGATAATTTTCGTTTTTTGCCGCCCTTTAAAATCTCTTTTGCCAGCCCTTCGGATGTCTGTTCTTTGACTGCACCGGCCGTTTTTTCTCCTTCCAGCCCCAGGCAGGAGGCAAGAAGCTCTTTTACTTTTTTACTCTTTTCTTTTTCGTAGGCAGCAGAAAGTTCCTCTTTGTAAGCGTCCGCACCCCAGCGTTTGATTACCAGCGCCGCCATCTCACGCTCCTGGGATTTTTTAGACAGGAGCATGGCTTTCATTTCCGGCTCCCACTCCTTTTTGCTCTCATAAACAGCGACTAAAAGTTCCCGCACCTGTTTGGAACTGTCTATGGCACAGGCAAGAAGCCCGTCTTTGTATTCCTGGCTAAATTCGTCCATCAGCCGGATACAAAGGAAACGGACCACGGGATTTCCTTCCCGGGACAGCCTGATGATATCTTCTTTCCATCCGTCTTTCTGATACCGAAGCACTGCCACACAGTCATTGACAAAACCGGTCCTGTCTTTTTCCGAATAGAACGTATCGTAAAATCCGCCCATCAGCTCCATCTGGTAAGACGGCGGCACATGCTCTTCTTCCAGAACGGAAACGATCTCTTTTAAAGTAGTCTTTGTAATTTTCTGCCATTTTCCGTTCCACCAGGCAGTAAAATAAGCAGTCCTCATACACAGGCATTCCAGCGCCACGGCCCTTCGGTGTATCTGCTGATCCTGTCCGTTATTATGCAGAGCGTGAATTTTCTGCATCCTCTTATTATCATAAATGCGCATTCCCCGCCATTCGTCCAGATAAGGATAAAGACTGTCTATTTCGATCTCTCCCAACAGATACTGTCTTGCCTCATTCTTTCCTTTCTGATAGTGCTGCGTTAGTTCCGCCACCAGCTTGGAACGAAATTCTCCGGCGCTGGAGGAACTTAATTCCTGGTACAAAAGCTTGTTCATCTCTTTTGCCACTGCCAGAAGATGCTGGAACTCCTCCGAGGAGATACCGGGAAGAATCCGGCGGATGACTTCCGGATGTTCTTTGACCATGCGTTTGACAGGGCTTGCATATTTACAGCTTTTCAGGCACCAGCGCAGATATTCTTCTTTGGATATGGGAAGCGCATCCTCAAGTTCCTGGGCATGTTTATTAAGAAACCAGGGCTTCCCGCCGATCTCCAGGCATAGATCCAGCACCGCCGTCCGTCCGGCAGCCGCATCCATGGCAATGGCCAGGCGGAGGAACGCCAGAAATATCGGCGAATGGTCGATGGCAAGAAACGCTTCTCCTGCCAGCAGGGTCAGAAGATACTCCGAGGTCTGCTTTCCCTGCAAAATCCTGTATATTTCCCCAGGAAACGGATCTTTGGCGGAGGATTTCTGTATAAAAGAAACCATTGTTTCCAACTCTGCATCCGAGGGCGCCGCGGCAAATACGTTAGGAAGACTGCCGGTCAGATTTTCTTCCATGTACCGCACCGTCTTTTCCGTCTGCTCCTTATAATTTCCTCCGGGAAAGATCACATTTCCTATTTTCCCCATCAGATTCAGTGGTTTTGTATAATACAGCGCCGCTGCGGCCAGCAGGCTTTTGGCGTTATCGCTTTTATGGTAGCAGATTTCCATGGCGTCCATCAGAACTTTCGGCATCTTCTGTTCCAGGTTCTTTAAAGCATTTCTGACTCCGTACTGATTCCAGACACACCCCTCTGCCCTAACGGCCGCTTTCTGCTCGCTGGTCAGATATTCCTGAATTTCACCGATGGCCCATCCATAATTTACCAGCACATAATAGGAAGTGGACCCTCCTACGGCAGCGACAAAACGTGCAAACCGCCCGTATTCTTCCTTTCGCCCCCGTCTGGTACAATGGCTCCGATAGTCATGGCATTTTCTCCGGATCTCCTGGCTGAGGACGGAGAAATCCTGCGGCTCGGTCTCTTTCAGCAGTTTTTCTTCCGCCGGACGGTCCAGGTCCAGATATTGTTCGGCTGTTTTCTGGTTCTTTTCCGACAGTCCCAAAAGCTCCAGGATATCCAAAAGCTTCTGACGGCTGCGTTCTTCGCTTAAGTTCATACTGTTTTTGCTCCTCCTGATTTTTAAGATGCTCCCATGGAAACCAGCGCTCTGTCACAGGAAAGTTTCTCCCGGCAGGCTTCCAGATATCTGTATAAATATCCTGCCGTCTCCAGTACCGGTTCCGGAGTAAATTCTATTTTATGCCTTTTTTCCTGCAAAAGCCTGCTGATCGTTCCAAATCCTTCTCCGGCTCTGTGCAGGCCAAGCTGCTCTCCTTCCGTGGACAGCCCAGAAAATTGTTCGATCATACCCTCCTGCACGGAATAAATCCCGCTGACAAATAAGTCCGTCAGCGCGTCGGCGGCTTCTTTTCGATACTGTTCCATCGGGCTGATGGCCTCCGGATAGAAACCTTCCTCTTTCCGGGAAAGCGGCTTGTCCGCACCGGCTTTTTCATCCAGCGCATGGAGGATTTCCCCCGCTTCCTTCTGGAAAATCTCTATGGGATACAGGCACATCCGGCCCTCCTCATCCAGATACAATGATCCGAAAAAGATGATCGCTTCCAGCGGATTTTTTTTCAGACGCTCTACCAGGCGTTCCAGAAGCTTGATGGTCAGTTTTTCTCTTTTGGAATAGGTAAGGGCGATAAACAGTTCCCTGTCCTGTTTGTCATAAAGGCTCCAGGAAAACCGCTGCTGTACCGGATCAAAATCCGCTTCGCCCCAGCGGACCGCGCCTGCCAGCGTAAGCTTTTCCCGCCGGCCGGCCGCCCGGTTCCCGGCCTCCTGTCCGTCTGACTGTCCGGCAAAATTCTTAAGAAGAAGTTCCTTAAAATCCCAGCAGACCATCTCCGGTACGCCGTCTGCCGTCAGTTCCCGCCTGCCCATGGCCTCTCCTTTTGTCTCCTGGCTTACGGACAGACGGCCGCCGGATGCCGCTTTGGCGTCTCTTAATTCAAATTCCAGACTTTGAAGCTGTTCTCTGTTGCAGTTTAAACCCCAGGGAGCCGCCGCGTTGTCGGAAGAGGCAGGCGGACGTCTTCTCACGCCTTCATAAAAGACCGGACGGGCGTCTGTCCAGGTATACCATTTCTTTTTTTCCGGT
The DNA here is from genome assembly GCA_002491115.1 of Lachnospiraceae bacterium UBA7182. GTDB lineage: Bacteria > Bacillota > Clostridia > Lachnospirales > Lachnospiraceae > Hominiventricola. The sequence continues at coordinate 44,688 of DKVI01000070.1, forward strand.
TCCAGGAAATAATAGATCTCTCCCTCATATCCGGTTTTGCTCTCAAACGTTCTTCCGCCCATGCCCAGAAGATGCAGTCTGCCTGTCAGCTCATAACTGTCTCTGAACGACCCCGCCAGCGGACGGATCGCCTCCTGACTGTCTGCCTGCATAAGAAGCCGCGCCCTGTCATAGATTTTAAGAAGCCGCAAAAAAAGCAGATCGCTTCTGAATGCCGCCGAACGGGAAAAATACTGCTCATACTCCGCCGCCGCTCCCCGAAGCAGGCTTTCCAGCGCCGGAAGTCCTGCTCTGTGTGTAATGACCGCCAGCCGTTCCAGGCTCTTCGCCGCCTCCGGCGACTGTCTGGAAAGCCCGGTACATATCTGATGGATCACCGCCTCGCATACACTTTCGCACGCCTGTTTTACCTGTGCTTCCTCCCATATATTCTCGGTCTCCTGAACCACCTCCAGATCTTTAAAACTGATCCGTCCTTTCTTCATCTGGTAAATCAGGACTGCCTGCGCTTTGTGCGAACACAGTTCCTTGCTGTGGCAGGAACAGGTGGAGTAATCAAAAGGCTCCAAAAGCTTTATGGTGGCTTTCTCCCAGGGAAGCGTTATGGTTACAATGGAACTTTCCTCCATATCCGGTATCTCTCCCGCGCGCATGCGGGCAAGAAAATTCTGATATTTTTTCCCCTTGCAGACACGTTTCAGACGGTCCAGCGGAATGTTGAGGATTTCTTCCAACGGTTTCGGCGGTTCTTTTACATCAGGCGCTTTTTCCTTTGGAACTTCACCGTCCTGCGCTTCTGTGACGGGCTCTGCCGCCGCTTTCTCCCCGTCCGCCCCGCTTTCATCCGCTGCGCCTTCCCCTTCCTGCTTCAGCCAGAGGATCGCCGTCACGATATGCCGGCATATACTGCGGGAAGGGCAGGAGCATTCGCTTTCTCCCAGCGGCAGGCGGATCTGGCACGTCTCTTCTTTCAGAGTCACTTTCGCTTCCTCTCCCTGCCACTCTGTAACAGGCGTTTCTTGTCCCAGATCCTTATAGGCACGCTTTACTGTCCCTTTGTTGCACAAACCTGTCAAATAGTCGTCGTCTACATTTTTCAGCATGTCTCCCAATGCGCTCATATGCTTCTCTCCTCTGTGCTTTCTATACCTATATTGTACCCCTGAAAGCCTTATAGCGCAACGGTATTCTCACAAAGGAAACTGATAATCTTTGTCCCCAAAAAGCAGAAAAACTCCCTTTTATGGAAGACGGTAAATAACCGCTTTTTCCATAAAAGGGAGTTTAATTTTTCAGAGCATCCACGCGGCTGCACCAAGCAGCAAAAGATGCAGCGGATAAAACAGATAATACGCATACCTGGGAATCCTGTCTGTCCGCACTTCGTTATAGCACCAGATCCCGTAAAAAGCCAGCGGACCGGTCACATGGAGAAGGCTGATCAGAAGCCCCAGCGCCATCTTCCATCCATTCCGCGCATAAAACAGATAGAAAACCGCCGTCAGAAGCACAATACTCAGCCCATACTCCGCGCGCAGCAGCGATACCCAGAATATCCCTCCTGATACAATCAGCAGTTTCAGAAGAATTCCCGCCCCGCGCTTTCTATGGTCTGCCATTCTAAGAAAGTACAGCATCAGAAGACTGACAGTCATGGAACAAAGCGCGTTTTGTCCCGCCGGTTCCCAGATATCCTGATACATGGCAAAATCATAAGGGATCTCGCTGATCAGCGCAAACAGGCCTACCGTCAGCAGATACCGGCGGTAATCGGCCGTGTGCAGAAATCCTTCCACCAGAAGAAATGCAAACAGCGGCACTGCCATGCCGCCTAAAAGCTGCATGACAGATCCCACGCCCGCCAGAAACATCATATGAGAATCTTCTGCCAGAAGCGCCGAAAACTGTTCCTGGGTATATGCGTCAATACGAATCAACCCTTTTTCCACCACTGAAATGCCGATCGTCTGCATCAGCATCATCATACATGCGAACAGCTTCAGCCCGTCCACCGTTATCTCAGGTGTATTCCAGATCACATTTCTTCTTAGCATCGCAGCCTCCTGTCAAAATTCCGTATCTTTTCTACACTGTAAAATCCCGGATCGCTTCCAGCGCAGGAAGGGCGTTTCCTTCGTAGTCAAACAGCGCCTGGTTCGCCCACTCGTTGCCTCCCGGACCTTTTTCGCCCATATAGGCGATCGCTTCTTCGGACGCCCATCCGCTTCCGGGTACCGGAATCCAGGCAGGCTCCCAGTAGCAGAAGCCTTTGCCCCGTCTTCCCGGCACGCGCAGAAGAATCTCCATGATTTTCTTCATAAAATCCGCCTGTCCTTCAGGCGTCATGGGAAACGGCGCCCGCCCGGCAAGCCCGGGGCCGGCCGCCATCCCTTTTCTTTTATCCGGCGGAAGCTTTTCATACCTTTGGTAATCCTCCATCGTATAAGCCGTTGACACTTCCGCCAGGATCAGTTCTTTCTGATAACGCAGGGCAAGATCGTTCATATTGTCCTGAAGCATCTGAAGCGTCCCATGCCAGAACGGATAATAGGACAGGCCGATGTATTCAAACGCTTCTCCGCCGTTGTCCAGATAATGGTCAAACCACCTTTGGTACAGTTCGTGGCTGCCGCCGTTATCCAGATGAATCATAACGGAAATCTCCGGGGCCGTATCGCGCACCGCCCGGATACCGGCGCTTACAAGCCGGGCAATCTTATCATAAGCCGGAACCTTCCCGATCGGCCATAAAAGCCCGTTGCTGATCTCGTTTCCGACCGATACGATCGACGGCAGAACCCCTTCTTCCCTGCAGCGTTTCAATGTCGCCGCCGTATAATCGTATACCGACCGGCAAAGTTCTTTTTCACCCATGCCCCGCCATGCTTTCGGCAAAACCTGTTTCCCCGGGTCCGTCCAGAAGTCGCTGTAATGAAAATCCAGAAACCATTCGATCCCTTTTTCTTTGGCCCGCCTGGCAAGCGTCAGCGTGGTCTCTATATCATTCCCGCCTCCGCCGTAGGAATTGCCGCTCCCATCAAACGGATCGTTCCACAGGCGCAGCCGGATCAGATTGGTTCCGTAACTTTTCAGGATATCCATCGCGTCGCCTGCCGTTCCGTGATCATAGAATCTTCCCCCGCAGCGTTCTACTTCCAGAAGCGAAGATACATCCATGCCTTTTATCCATTCTTTCATATCTGTCTCCGTATCTGTTTAAAATGTTTCAAAATCCGCTTCTGTAAACCGCCTTTTCATATCCTTATAGCGGAACCGCGCCATCTGGTTTTTCAAAAGCACATCTTCCTCGGTTCCTGTGTACTGGCAGCGGATACAGTAATATTCCTTTTTGTCCTTATCATAAAACATATCCAGATCCAGATCTCGCATAAAGCAGGACGGACACCTGTAATTTAATCTGCCTTTTCCAGCCTGAGCCATGTGGTAAATCCCTCCTTTTCCTTTAGCTTCCCTTTGTATCCCAGTGTGAACATGGGACTGAACGCATAGCCTTCCCGGATGTAGCCTTCCCGGTTCCGCCCTTCGCAGGTCAAACAGACTTTCGTATCGATGGGCGGCAGCACACAGCCTACCCGATCCGCCTCCGCCAGCGTATACTCCCTGCATTTGTATTCATAAGGAATCGTCTTTTCTTCCGCTCCGTCCTTCTGCGCCCAAAGCGTCAAACTGCTCATATCTTCCGAATATTCGGTTGTACCATAACACGCCACAAGATACTCGTCAATCTCCACTTCCGCCTCCGGATCGCTCATTTCAAGCACTCTGCGCTCTATCCGGATGGCGCCGGATGCTTCCGTAAAAGTAAGAACGGTCTGTAATTTTACTGTCAGATCTTCAAACTCGATCGTAACCGGGTCAAGGGTCAGAATCCGGTCTTTTCCTTCCCGGGAAAAATGCGCCTTTGTCCGGCACAGGCACAGATCTACTTCCTCGCTTTTATAACGCAGTTTCGCACTTCTGATCGTTCCCTCTCCCGCATAGTGGGTAAAATATCCCGCCCGGTATTTCTCCTGGATCAAAAACGGATAGCTGGCATCCTGCACATGGGGCGTTCCGATGCCCACCGGCCAGTTCAGTTTGGCAACGTAAGGGCGAAGGTCCACGATGGCGCCGCCCTGGTCCATATTGACGCAGGCGCGCATCCACGGGTCGCAATACCAGAACACCTGTTTTTTGCTCCCATAAAGGATATCCCGCCAGAGCGCGCACTCCGGCTCTGTATAGGACTTTTTCTGACGGTAATAATCGGCAAATTCGCTCATGGTCATGTCGGTCAGTCTGCCTTCTTTTTTAAGCTGCCCGTAGTAAGCGCAGCCGTCCTCATAAGATTTTTTCAAAAGCTCATAAGGCGCTTCCCAGCGGCCCATCTTGTTCATCCACCCCGGTCCTACGAACATCATATTATACGCATAGCCGTTGTTGAACTTTGCCTGATACCTGAACTGATCGATCAGGTTATAAAGATACGGATACTCACCGTTCTCATAGATCATGCCCCGCAGCACATTCTGCGGATGCGTGCCGAAATTGGAACCGTTGCCGTCATAGCAGGCGATCAGGTCCCTGCTCAGATGAGGAATCGCCACGATCCCGGAGTCTTCCGCTTCACCGGCTGCAGGCGCATGGGTATTCTGTTTCGACGGAATCCAGGGCGCCCAGGGACCGCCGTCCATGAATGTGTACCAACTGTTGTTGCAGGTATGATACGCCTTGGGTCCTTCTTCCCAGCAGGTAGCCACGGCACATTTTACAGACGGATACTGTTCTTTTATATAGTTTGTCAGCTCGGCATCCATATAGTAAGAGCCTGTGGACTGCGGATAAAATCCAAACCTTTCATAGAATTTTTCAAACACGTCCTTTACAATCGCTTTTTTGTCCTCCATGGAAAACATCCAGATGCAGAAATCTTTCGTCTTGTATTTTTCACGAAATTCCTTACATGGAAGCCCCAGAAGTGTCAGCCCGATCTCGTCGCCGTACTGTGCGTGATGCTGTTTCGCCAGTTCCACCGCCTCATCATTAAACAGGCTTGCATAGGTCATCTCTATGGTCGTCTTTAAACCGTTTTTATGGGCGCACTCCTGCTGTATCTTAAAAATATCCAGGCTCTCCGTCAGAAGCGCCTTCCGCCCGATATCCTCCGCCTGTCCGTGGCCGGTCACTTTTTCTGCATACTCCGGCACCATCTCCGGACGGTGAATAATATTTACAATAAACTGTTCCATCTATATTCCTTTCTTAATTTTAAGTTCCGTTCCTCCCGATACCGTATCAGCCCTTTACGGCTCCGCCGGTCACGCCTTCTACATAGAATTTCTGCATGATCACGAACAGGATCGATATGGGAATGGATACCAGCACACCGCCTGCGCAGAACTGGGTGAAATAAGTATTAATCAGGCTTTTGTCCAGCATCTGATACAGTCCTACCGCCACTGTATATTTAGAAGAAATGCCCGCGTTTAAAATCATTTTCGCGTACACGAAATCCATCCACGGAACCAGAAAACTGCTGATGACCGTATAAACAATGATCGGCTGGCTTAAAGGCAGCACCATCTGGAAAAAGATGCGCGCCTCGCTGCATCCGTCGATCCTGGCCGATTCGCAGAGCGCCCTTGGCACGGTGTCAAAGAACCCTTTGGCGATCAGATATCCCAGTCCCGAAGACGCCGAGTACACCATGATCAGTCCCGCGTAACTGTTGGTCAGGTTAAAAGTCTTCAAAGTAAAGTATACAGCGATCATAGCCAGCATACCCGGGAACAGGTTCAGGATCACGGCAATGTTCATCAGCGGTTTTCTTGACGGAAAGCGCATCATGGATGTGGCGTAAGCCACCATCAGCACAAACATGGTCGAGATCACACAGGTAAAGCACGCGATCACAAACGTGTTCAGAAACCACCTGGGGAACTGTGACACCGAATCCGGCTGAAACAGTTTCAGATAGTTGACCGCACTCCACTCTTCCGGGAAAAAGGTGCTGGTATTCATTCCGGAATACGCGCTGAAAGAAGTACACAAAAGCCACACGATCGGAACCAGCCAGATCACCGCCAGCACCGCGATCAGCACATTATGTAATACAATCGTAGAAGTCCTGCTGTCTTTCATCTTATTCTTCATTATTGATAGGTCCCCTCCTTGTCACCTTTGATCATCCGGTTAAACGCGATCAGCGTAAATACGGCGCAGATAATGAATACGACGATACCGATGGCCGAAGCCATCTTATAATTGTAATAATCCTGGGTCAGACGGAACAGCCAGGTCACCAGAAGGTCCACTTCCTTTGCCTGGGAATTGGCCATCACCTGATTGGTCGTCGTATACACGTTCTCTGTCAGAAGATAAATCACATTGAAATTGTTGATATTTTTCACAAAATCCGTCACCAGCGCAGGTCCTGTCACAAACAGCATATACGGCATGGTGATCTTCTGGAAAATCTGGAACTTGTTCGCTCCGTCCACCCGGGCGCTCTCCAACTGCTCTGTAGGAAGATTCATCAGCACGCCGGTGGCAATCAGCATCTGATAAGGCACGCCGATCCATATATTGATCAGAATGATCATCACATGGGCCCAGCCCGGCGCGGACAGAAACGGGATATAGCTTGTGGACACCAGCCCGATATTCCTGAGAAAATCCGTCAGCCCGATGTTGGCGCAGATCGTATTGACGATACCGCCGTTGGCGAAGAAATTGCGCACCAGCAGAAGCGATACGAACTGGGGCACCGCGATGGTCGCGATAAACAAAGTCCTCCAAAGCCTCGAAAGCCTGGTCTTCTTACTGTTCAGAAGCAGGGACAGAACGATGCCGCCGATATAGGTCGTGATCGTCGCAAAGAACGCCCACACCAGCGTCCATCCAAGCACACGCACAAACGCGTAGCCAAAAGATACCGTCAGCCCGCCGCCGCCAAACAGACTTAAAAAGTTGCTAAAACCTACCCAGGTAAAGAGGCCGCCGGGAGGCATATGGTTCTGGTCGTAGTTTGTAAACGCCACCAGGATCAGAAGCAGAATCGGCACCACCGTAAAGATCACTACGCCCAGTACCGGAAGCGTCAGCAGCGTGATATGAAACTTCTCCTCTTTAAAAGAAATCAGGTCTTCTTTAAATGTTTTGATATGTAAACCTGCTTCTTCCATCAGCTGCAGCCGGTATACGTTTGCCATATTGTACACCCAGACCGCCGCGGCCGTGATCCATACCACAAAACTGAACAGAGAAAACAAAAGGATCTGGAATGAGTTATCATAATCGTTAAACTCATTTTTCATCGTTTCAATATTAAAACACCACTTTACAACTTTTATA
>DKVI01000006.1 GCA_002491115.1 Lachnospiraceae bacterium UBA7182
GGATGGAGAGAAACGTGGGATGGAGCGCGAGCGGAAAAACACGGAGCGTGAACGGAAAAACACGGAGCGCGAACGGAAAAATGCAGAGCGCGAACGAAAGAACGCGGAGCGTGAACGGATACGTGCCGAGAAAGCGGAAGCCCGCGTCCGGGAGCTGGAGGAGAGGTTGAAGGCCTTGTAGCTATTGAAAGAAAGTGAATCGGCGGTGGAAGTTCCATAATTGCCGGACAGGGAAAAATGGTATGTCAACTGTTTGCATTGGTTGCTCATAATATGCAAAGACTTGTACATACTATGTATTGACGATTATAACTCTTTGATGCATAGTATACATACGAAAGGAGATAGATATATGGCAACAACAAGCATTACGATCCGGATGGATGAAAATTTGAAAAAACAGGCAGAAATCCTTTTTGAAGATATGGGCTTAAATATGACAACTGCATTTACAATGTTTACGAAAGCAGTCGATCGCCAGAATAAGATTCCGTTTGAGATTACGGCAGATCCTTTTTACAGTGAGGAAAACCAAAGGCATCTCAAAAAAGCAATTACAGACCTGGAAGCAGGAAAGGGACAGGGTCATGAACTGATAGAGGTTGACGATGAATAAACTCTGGCAGGATGAAGCATGGGAAGATTATGTTTACTGGCAATATCAGGATCGGAAAACCAGAACCTCTGAAAGGAGATTATTCCGGCTGGTGGAGTCGCCGTATTGATGCTGTGAACAGATTGATTTATCGAATTTATCAGGGGCAGATTGAGATTGCACAATGCCGGTCTCATTATGGGGACAGATAAACAGACATTAATGGCTGTCGATTAATCCTGATATTTGTGTCAATAATTGTTGCATAATAGAACAATTTACGCTAAACTGTCTTCATCTAAAACATTTCTGAAATTTATACGTTCTTCTTATTCTTAAAATATAAAGACGACCCTGAAAAACTGAGAGCATCATTACATGATACATCGCCTGTACGCGGCGTCACCTGTGAAGCTGTTGCCGACTGCGTCGGCGAGCAGAGGCTCAAGCAGTTTATTCCGGAAAAGAAAGGAGAAAAAGTCCATATGTGTAAAGCGATCAATATGTTAATTGCGGATGGGGAAAAACGTGGAATTGAGATTGGAGAAAAGCGTGAACGAAAAAATACGGAGCGCGAGCGAAAAAATGCAGAGCGCGAGCGGAAAAACACGGAGCGCGAACGAAAGAACGCGGAGCGTGAACGGATACGTGCCGAGAAAGCGGAAGCCCGCGTCCGGGAGCTGGAGGAGAAGTTGAAGGCCCTGTAGTTGTTGAAAGAAAGTGAACCGGCGGCGGAAGCTTCATAATTGCCAAACAGGGAAAAATGGTGTAAGATACATTGGCAGGAGGAAAAAACTAAGATGAAACAGATGAAGAATAATGTCATGCTGCTTCTGACAGCCCTGATCTGGGGCTGCGCGTTTGTGGCGCAGAGCGTAGGCATGGAATATGTAGGTCCGTTTACTTTTAACTCCGTAAGATGTATTCTGGGAAGTATCGTACTGATCCCGGTTATTTTTTTGATGGACGGTATGAAAAAAAGGAGCGGCATAAGTGAAGCGGAGATAAAAAAGGAACGCGGAGATACCAGGGCGCTTTTGACAGGCGGGATCTGCTGCGGCGTGGTGCTGGCGGCGGCCAGCAGCTTACAGCAGTTCGGCATCTTGTTTACCACGGTAGGAAAAGCGGGATTTATCACGGCCATGTATATCGTCCTGGTTCCGATTTTAAGTATTTTCCTTGGGAAAAAGCTGCGCCCGCTGATCCTTTTATGTGTGGGGATCGCCGTTGTGGGGCTTTATTTTCTGTGTATGACGGAGAAGCTGACACTGGGCCTGGGGGATCTGCTGGTGCTTTTTTGTGCCTTTGTATTTTCCATACATATCCTGGTTATTGACCATTTCTCCCCGATGGTGGACGGTGTGCGCATGTCCGCGATTCAGTTTCTGACAGCCGGAATTGTCTGTGCGGTTCCTATGCTGATCTGGGAGCATCCGCAGATGAGTGATATACTGGAAGCCTGGATGCCGGTTCTGTACGCGGGCGTCATGTCCTGCGGTGTAGCCTACACCCTGCAGATCCTCGGGCAGAAGAATGCGGATCCCACGGTGGCTTCCTTGCTTCTTAGCCTGGAATCCGTGTTCTCCGTGCTGGCAGGCTGGGTGATCCTGGGACAGGGGTTAAGCGCAAAGGAGCTTTTTGGGTGCGGGCTGATGTTCGCTGCAATCCTGTTGGCGCAGATGCCACAGAAAAAGAGCGGAATGAGGCAGCGCGTTTAATGCGCTGCCTGATTTGGCTATTTCGGCGCATGCGCCCGCAGCATGGCAATTTCTTCCTTATAGGGCGCCCGCGTGTTTTTCGGGTCACCGTCTATGGGAACCCAGGGCGTCTCCAGTATCTTCGGTACGTCCGCGAAATCCGGGTGATGGACGATGCGGTTTAAAGCTTCGAATCCGATCTGCCCTTTTCCCAGGTTTTCATGCCTGTCCTTGGCCGCGCCGCGGGGGTTTTTGCTGTCATTAATATGGAAGACGGCGATTTGGTCTTTCCCGAGGACCTGGTCGAAGCGTTCCATTACTCCTTCAAAATCTTCGATAATATCATAGCCGCTGTCGTGGGTATGGCAGGTATCAAAGCATACCCGCAGGCGGTCTTTTTTTGTCACGCCGTCATAGATGGCGGCAAGTTCCTCAAAGGTACGGCCGATCTCGGATCCTTTGCCCGCCATGGTTTCCAGGGCGATCAGACAGTCCGTATCGTCCGTCAGAACTTCGTTCAGCCCTTTGATGATGGAAGCCGTCCCTGTGTCCACGCCTGCTCCCACATGTGCGCCGGGATGGAGTACCAGAATATGACTTCCCATAGCGGCAGCGCGCGTAAGCTCCAGTTTCAGGAAATTGACGGCCAGTTCGTAAGTCTCGGGTTTTACTGTATTGGCCAGATTGATGATATAAGGGGCGTGTACGATAAACTCCTGGATCCCTTTGTCCTTCATCAGAGCCTGCGCGGCCTCGATGTTCAGTTCCCGGATCTCCTTGCGTCTCGTATTCTGCGGCGCGCCTGTATAGAGCATAAAAGTATTGGCGTCATAAGAGAGCGCCTCTTCCACCGAACCAAGCATCATTTTCTTTCCATTCATTCCCACATGGGAACCTATTTTCAGCATAAGCTTAATCTCCTTTTCCGTTTTTATGATATCACTATACTGAAATAACCGGGAAATGGCAACCGAAATATTTGACTCTTCCGGGACTTTTCCGGAAGGCTTTTTTGTGGTAAGATGGGAAAAAGGCAAAAGGAGACTGTCATGAACATACAGGCTGTGATTGAGGTGCTGGGAACCGTCGCTTTTGCCATCTCCGGGGCCATGCTGGCCATTGACCGGAAGATGGACGTGTTCGGCGTATTGTTCCTGGGCCTTGTGACTGCCACAGGGGGAGGATTTATGCGGGATGTGATGCTGGGGATTGTGCCTCCGTCCGCTTTTACCAGCCCGATCTTTATCCCTGTGGGGCTGGTGGCTTCTTTTTATACGTTTCTTGCCATTCACTGGAATCAGCATGTGATTCCCAGGCTGCCGGAAGGGATGTTTCAGTGGATTCTGAATTTTACGGACGCCGTAGGGCTGGGGCTTTTTACCGTACTGGGGGTCAACGTGGCCATCGACGCAGGTTATGGGGAATGCCATAAATTCGTGATCTTTGCGGGCATGCTCACCGGCGTGGGCGGCGGCATGCTGCGGGATATCCTGGCAGGCCTGACACCCGCAATTTTAAAAAAACATATCTATGCCTGCGCTTCCCTGCTGGGAGCTGCCTGCTATGATTACCTGCTCTTATGTATGCCCAGAGAATATGCCATGTTTACCGGCGCGGTGATCGTGACGGTTGTCCGCATGCTGGCGTATCATTTTAAATGGAATATGCCCAGAGCCGTCTGATTTTCATTGCAAAACAGGCGATATGGTTCTATAATCGTATTATGTGATTATTGTAAAGGAGTATGTTAGTTGAAAAAATTATCAGATATTATTACGGAAGAAATGCAAAAAGCCTTCAAAGGGGCAGGCTATGACGAGAAGTATGCCCGCGTAACTTTATCCAACCGCCCGGACCTGTGCGAATATCAGTGCAACGGCGCCATGGCCGCGGCAAAGGAGTATCACAAAACACCTGTCATGATTGCCGAAGAAGTGACAGCCCTGCTGGCAGATTCGCAGGTTGTGGAGGACGTGCAGGCGGTAAAGCCCGGTTTTATCAATCTGAAAGTAAACGGCAAATATTTAAGCGATTATTTAAACCGGATGTGCGAAGACGACCGCATGGGTTATGAGAAGGCCGAAAATCCCAGAACCGTTATCATTGATTACGGCGGGCCTAATGTGGCCAAGCCGCTCCATGTGGGGCATTTACGCTCCGCGATCATCGGTGAGAGCGTAAAAAGGATTGTCCGTTTCGCGGGCCATAAGGTCATCGGCGACGTCCATCTGGGGGACTGGGGTCTTCAGATGGGACTGATTATTACGGAACTGAAAGAGAGAAAGCCAAAGCTTCCCTATTTCGACGAGAACTATGAAGGGGAATACCCGAAGGAAGCGCCTTTTACGATTGCGGAGTTGGAGGAGATCTATCCGTCCGCCAGCAAACGTTCCAAGGAGGACGAAGCCTATAAAGAGCAGGCCATGCAGGCAACATTTGAGCTGCAGCAGGGCAGAAGGGGCTATCAGGCGCTTTTAAAGCATATATTGAACATATCTGTCACTGACCTTAAGAAAAATTACGCGGATCTGAATGTGGAGTTTGACCTGTGGAAAGGAGAGTCCGACGCGCAGCCTTATATCCCGGATATGGTGCAGAAGATGAGGGACGAAGGTTTCGCCTATACGAGCGAAGGCGCGCTGGTGGTGGATATTAAAGAAGAGAGCGATACAAAGGAAGTGCCGCCCTGCATGATTCTTAAATCGGACGGAGCGAGCCTTTATACGACTACGGATCTGGCGACCATCGTGGAGCGTATGAAGCTGTATCACCCGGACGAAATCGTCTATGTGGTGGATAAGCGTCAGGAGATGCATTTTATCCAGGTATTCCGCTGCGCGAAAAAGTGCGGCCTGGCAGATGAACATACTGTTTTTAAATTCCTGGGCTTCGGCACCATGAACGGAAAGGACGGAAAGCCTTTTAAGACCCGCGACGGCGGCGTGATGCGCCTGGAATACCTGTTGTCGGATATTAACGAGGAAATGTTAAAGAAGATCCGTGAAAGCCGTCCCATGAGCGAGGATGAAGCCGGAGAGATTGCGAAAGTGGTAGGACTGTCCGCGGTCAAATACGGGGATCTTTCCAACCAGGCGTCCAAGGATTATATCTTCGACGTGGAGCGTTTTACCTCTTCGGAGGGGAACACAGGTCCCTACATTCTGTATACCATTGTGCGGATTAAGTCCATTCTGAAAAAATACGAAGAGGCAGGCGGCGATGCAAAAGCAGCCTTGATTCCGACTTTTGAAAATGAAAGCGAAAAAGCGCTGATGCTGGAGATCGCCCGCTTTGGCAGCGTGATGGAAAACGCCTGCGAGGAACTTGCGCCCCATAAAATATGCGCTTATATTTACGGGCTGGCCAATGCTTTTAATAAGTTTTATCATGAGACGAGCATCCTGGGCACCGAGGAGGAAGCGCAAAAGGGCGGCAGGATCAGGCTTCTTATGCTGGTAAAGCAGGTATTGGAGACCTGTATCGACTTACTTGGTTTTGAAGCGCCGGAGAGGATGTAAAGCCGGATGGACAGTAAAAAGAAAGTGACGGCGTCCGGCGTCTGGCGCGCCGTATATCCGGTTCTTTTATATGAAGCGGTGCAGTTCTTTGTGTCGGTCTTTTACGCGGCGGCGCTGCTTTTGCCGGATTTGATAAAAGGCACTTCCTGGAACAGAGTTCAGGATACGTTCCTGAGCAGATATATGGCCGGAACCGTGACGATCGTGCTGATCAGCGCGGTGATTGCTTTTCCTTTGTTTGGCTGGATGTATTACAGAGACACAAAAAGAAGGAATTTTTCCAGATGGAAAGAGATGCCTACAGAAGGGAAGCTTCTGTGGGTGGTCATCGGCAGCGGCGCGCTGGCGCTGTTTGCCAACAACATCATCAGCCTGACACAGCTGATTCGTATATCGGAGAGCTACCAGGAGACCAGCGAGGCGCTGAATATGGGAAGTATATGGCTTCGGATGGCATGTGTGGGCTTTCTCGCCCCGGCGGTGGAAGAACTTCTGATGAGAGGCCTTTTCTATCAGAGGTTCAGGGATATGGCCGGCGTACGTGCCTCCATGTTTTTCAGCGCCCTGGCCTTTGGAATCATTCATGGAAATATCGTCCAGGGTGTGTATGCGTTTGCCGTAGGACTGTTTTTCGCCTGGCTGATGGAGCGGTATCAGAGAATTATCGCTCCGGTGCTGGCACATATGTCCGCGAATTTGTTCGTGGTTCTCCTGGGAGAAGGAAGTGTGGCGGATCTTCTGTTCGGTACGCCCGCCGGATTCTTCGGAGCGACCCTGGTCAGCGGTCTTGTTTTTTTGTGCGCGTTCTGGATGTTAAGAAAAGAAGAAGATTAAAAGGCGCCGGTATGCAGGCGCCTTTTGCTGCAGCAGGGGTTCAGACTTTTTTCCCTGCCAGAACTTCTTTGTAATCTTCATAGTTTTTCTTCAGAAGCTCCGGTGTATCCAGCCCGTAGGGACATTTTTTCCTGCAGGAATCGCAGTGTCTGCAGTCCTCAATCAGTTTCATTTTCGCCTGCCATGCTTCGGTCAGATAAGGCTGCGCCGGTGAGCGGCGCAGAAGCAGCGACATGCGGGCGCAGTTGTTGATCTCAATCCCGGCAGGGCAGGGCATACAATAGCCGCAGCCCCGGCAGAAGTTTCCTGAAAGTTCTTTCCGGTCTTTTTCGATGACGGCAGACAGCTCCCCGTTCATAACAGGGGGATCGTTGATAAAGGACAGGAACTGATCCAGTTCTTCTTCTCTTTGGATGCCCCAGAGAGGCAGCGTTTCATACTGTGCCTGGAACGCGTAGGCAGCAGCGGCGTTTACGATCAGTCCGCCGGAGAGGGCTTTCATGGATAAAAATCCCATATCCTGTTTTTTGCAGGCTTCCAGCAGTCCAAACTCCTGCTCGCCCGACAGGTAACAGAAGGGGAACTGTAACGTCTCATACAGTCCGCTCTCTATGGCTTCCCTGGCCACGTTCAGGCGGTGATTGGTGATACCGATATGGAGGATCATACCTTTTTCTTTTGCCTCCAGGGCGGCATCGTAGATTCCGCTTTCGTCACCCGGTTTCGGGCAGAAGGCCGGATTATGGAACTGGTAGATATCCAGATGGTCGGTCTTTAAATTACGAAGGGTGGTTTCCAGATCCTTCCAGAACCCTTCCGCTGTCACCGCACCGGTCTTGGAAGAGATCTTTATATGTTCTCTTCTGTCCGAGAAAGCGGCTCCCAGCTTTTCTTCACTGTCCGTATACATACGGGCCGTGTCATAAAAATTCATGCCGCCGTCACAGGCTTTGTGCAGCAGACGGACGGCGTCCTCCATGGGAATCCTCTGGATGGGAAGCGCGCCGAACCCGTTTTTGTTGACGGTGATGCCGGTCTTGCCCAGTCGTACATTTACCATAGTGTGTCACTCCTTATGTATCAGTTTGTTATTAAGTCGAAAGATACGTTTATTATACTATACGGGTAAGTCAAAGAAA
>DKVI01000050.1 GCA_002491115.1 Lachnospiraceae bacterium UBA7182
TCGGTAATTCCCTGAATGATTATGGTTAGACTACAAGGACATTCTTACTAAGCGATATGTGTTACGGCTTTCTCTTCGAGAAATTGCCGAGCAGACCGGAGCAGGCAAATCAGGGGTTCATGACTTTCTGAAGGCTTTCGAGAAATGTGAGGATCTGGATTATCCTCTTCCTCCCGGGATTACAAATGCCGGGATTGCCAGCCAGCTTACCGTAATTGTTGCATACCGCATGAGTTATCCACATCAAAGGAGAAAATCATTTAACAATTACCTAAATATTCTTCCATCCCAGCAAGCACATCCATCTTTTTCCCGCACTCCGGACATACATAAGTTCCAAAGAAATATCTGAGATACTCCGTCCCTTCTTTGTCTCCCAGCAGTGCAAACAGGTTGAACAGCCACAGTTTCACGTCTTTCAGGCTTTCGCCATCCCATTTTTCGGAAGGTACTTTTATGGCCTTGATCCGCTCTGAAGGATCAAAATAGCCAAATTCGATCTCCTCATCACAGTACTCGCAGTCAGGACAAACCATATAACAGGAATTAAAATCCGAAAGGGCAAACAAATACGCCAGCTTCCGTTCTCCCAGGATCGCGACGACCGAAGCGGCAAACGCCTGCCTCCACGGAAGTTCCTTCCCCTGGACATATTCTATATGACAGGCCAGAAAATCAATGGTCATGGCGCGAATTTCTAAAGAAGCATTTTGGTAGCTTTCCTGAATCTTCGCATCTTCCGGCGTGTCGCCGTATACATCCGTAGCCAGGCAGCTTCCCGCAGCTAAAATGCCCTGAAACATCCATTCCAGGTCCCGATCCCTTTCCCAGCTTTCCATAAGCTTTGCCAGATATGGTATCGCCAGCCAGGTCGCCGGATAAAAACTCATCTGATGCCACAGATTTTCACATAGATTATCAAAAGCAAGCTCATAGTTTGTCTTCGGAACCGTCTCCAGCCGGCGTATCTTAAATGTTTCCGGCGCTGCGTCCCTCTCTCCTGCCAATATCTCAAGATACCTGCTCACATTTAAACCCCTTTCCGAATCTGCCGCTATGGATTACATTTCTTGCACGGATCATACCCCTGCGCGATGACTTCTTCCCGGGTGCCCGTATACGGCAGTTTATTCGACTCTTTCATCTGCTTTATGGTGTAGCAACTGGAATAATGAAATTTCCTGGTGTTGGTATTCAATATATATTCCGTCCCCTGTGAAACGGGCTCCTGAACCACCTCCGGTTCTGGTGCTTCCGCCTGAACAACCGGCGGGGCCGGCTCTTCTTCCTTTACTTCCGATTGTGGCTCTGGTTCTGGCTCCGGCTTGCTTTCCCCTTCGCTACTCTCTCCCGTGGCATAATCGATCACAACCCCCGGCTGAACATTGTAAACATAAACACAAAACTCAATATCCTCACCTTGATCCTCTACCGACTCTGCTTCGAGGAGTACCCCGGAAGCGACCAGATTATCGCCCTCAAATACCGGTGTTACACGATACATTACATGATTTTCAGTTTCTTTTACATAGTCGGCTATCATGTTCTCGTAGGGCAACATGCCGTCTACATTCAGGTATCGGGTTCCCGTAATCAGATTTTTCTCGTTGGCATTTTCCCCCGCCAACTGGAAACCGATCAGATGACACCGGTTATACAGATATTTTCCGTCTACATTATCGTATTTGACACTCTGCCAGCCTGTGGGCTCCACATGGCTGATACTGTCCCGCTTCTCAGTGGGCATAAGATCTACGCCGATCCTGGCGCACGCGACACCGCATCTGCCCAGCTCATCCAGCTCACTGTAATACTCATAGGACGGTCCATTTAGTTCATCTTCTGAAAAATATGGCCGGTTACCGTTGACCACGGCGTACGTCTGACCGGTATACGCCTCCACATCCGCTAAGGAAAATTCCGCGGTCGACAGCTCGTCTGCCATTTCCTCCGGGTCCGAAGAACTTTCCTCCGGCTGTTCGGCCACAGAATCCGGTTCTTCTTCCTCTGGCGCGGTTTCTTCCGACATGGAAGCCTGTAGTATCTCCTTTGATCCGTCCGGATCTGCTTCTCCACACGCAGTCATTGACAAAGCGGCCGACAATACTGCCGCCAGTAACCATATTTTTCTTCTTTTCATCTTCTGTAAATCTCCTTTGTAATCTTTTCGTGAGAATTTCCTGCGAAATCCTCCGTTTTCTCCAATGTATATCCGCTTATATCAAGCGTAAAAAATGTATCTGCCGGATAAATCCGGCTCCATCGAAACAGAATGATCTTCTCGATCCTGTCCTCATACGAAGCAACATCTTTGTCTTCCACAAAACAGTAATCTCCTGTCCCGGCTTTCTCAAGATATGCTTCATCCACAATGATCTCTGTCAGTCCGTCATCCGTAAACTGCTTTTTACTGTACGGACTCATCCAAAGCCTGCCGACCCCGACTAGTGCCAATATATGCTGGCAAAGTATACGGTCTTTGCTCTGCCTACGGCGGTTAAAGAGCATCCCGTTCTTATCATCGACACACAACATGACGATCACTTTTTTTCCTCACCTCCTTCCCCTTTTCCTGCACAGCCTGCGCCGTGTGTCTGACAGCCGTGCGTGTATCTTATTTCTATATATGTAGGCAGTTATACTTCGCTCTCTTTAAATGTGATGGTATATTCCAGCTCTTTCACCGCATCTGTATTTATAAGCTTTTCAATAATATTTTTTGCATTCTCCTGGGCTTTCTCCAAAAGGCCGTTTTCGATCGCCCTTTGCTCCATCGCATCTTTACTGATCGAGTCAAATTCTCTGACGTCTTCTACTTTAACAGGATTAAACAAACCATCTTTTTCATCAAGCGTCTCAATACTGTCATCCTCTATTTCGTGGGAAAGTATTTCAGCTTTCGGAATGCTTACTAAGATTTCCTTGTTGGCGTCATTGACTTCTACTATAATTTCATCCACCTTTACGCCGGCTTTGATCGTCCCGTCCCATTTGACAATAAATGACTTTGTCGTAAAGGAAAACGGAACCTCTTTCCCAAATAATTTCGCAGGATCTTCAAATTTTCCAGCGTCCGTGTATAAATACTCCACAGTGGCAAGTTCGCCAATATCCTGTATCTCTGATTTGATCAGCGACACATCAACCTCTTTTGAAGCCACCTCATACTGGACAATCGGATCTGAAAGCCTTGCATTTTCCTCTTCAAGTGCTTTGATTCTTTTTTTTGCATTCGTATAATTAATGAAAAATATTGCCAGTATTATAATCAATAATACAACTACAATCACCGTAACCTTGGCAAAGGTACTTTTTGCTTTGCGACTTAACCATGTTTCTTTTTTTATGTACTTTTCGTCATCCATAATCATTCTCCTTTGGTAATTTTTTTATAAATTTTTAATATCAATCCATGCAGCAACATTTATATAACACTCCCCATTTCTACAATATAAACATTCATTTACCCCCTTATTTTTCACAAAAATACCTTTACACCAATACTGTTTTGGAAAGTATAACACACATCTGCAAAAAAGTATAGTTGATTCAAAATAATAATTCGGTTTCAATCCGGCGATTTATATACGTTAAAATAAGGGAGCCCCCAGGCTCCCAAAAAAATCAAATCGTCCCACTTCATTAGCATATTTTATCGTTCTGCAACCAATACCGGTGTCAGTAAAAAGATTCCCGCATCTTCATTAAATTCATCTACTTTGGCAACGATATGAACATTACTCCCAACACTTACATAGAAAGGCAAAGACAGGTCCTCTATTCCCATGTCAAAAGTGTTGACATCATCAAATTTGAATATCGGTCCCGGTGATACAGTATTTTCATCAACCCAGTCACCAACACTTAACAACAAATCCCATCGTGTATTATAATTTCCATGATTCACAATATAATCAATATGGCCATCAAATTCAATCTGTTGCCCTCTATACTTTTCTGAAAACTCTGTAAAAAGCGGACTGGAATCCTCTTTAGTTGCTAATACCTCTGCAAAATCTTCATTATTGTCTACAGTTAAAATCACTTCTTCCTGTTCTGGAACTGATTGTGATTCTGGTTCTTTTATTTTTTCTGAATCTTCCTGCGTTTCGTCCAAAGCATCTGCTTTCTTCTCTGGAATTTTTACTGTTTTCTCCGGAATATCTTCTGTATCTTCAGAAGATTCCTCTTTTTCTTTTGAACCGTCAGCCAGTTTTTCCGGAAATGCATGGTAAGTAACAATAATCGTAGCATCAGAAGGATATTTAGCGCCTGAACTGAAAATAGTGCTTCCGTTTATTGATACTTTCTCAACTTCTCCATCCTTTGTTAGCCAGCCAATCACCAGATCATCCAACATTTCAACATCAATATTTGTAAAACCGATTATTTCCAGTTCGTTTATTACATCCTGGTAATTACGGCCTTCATAATCACTGGATGACGCAGGCATTTCTATTCTGTCATCAGGTTTTTCATCCGATACATGGCTGCATCCATTTAACATCAAAAAAACAAATGCAATTATATATAAGAACCTAATTCTTTTCATCATACTTCCCCCTCCCATAATCTCTTAAAAGGTTTTCGCAGTATTTTTACGCACCCAATTACTAATGATTTTATCATACTACATTTTAACTTATAAGTCAATATTTATAAACTAATGATTCCCTTATTATTTTCTGCGATCCTCCTTATAATACTATAAGGTGGTGATATTATGATTGATTATACGTTAATCGGGCAGCGGATTGCGGCAGGCAGGAAAGGCAGACGCATCACACAGGAACAGATGGCTGAACATCTGGATGTCTCTATCGCCTTTATCAGCAAAATCGAACGAGGGCGAACCCAACTCAGTCTTGAACGCCTTGTCCAGATCTGCCATTTTCTGGATCTGTCCCCGGATGAACTGCTCTCCAAAAGCAAACCTCCTTCTGACTCATACATGCAGGCAGAATTATCTTCCCTGCTGGAACAATGCCCCCATGAACTTCTTCCTGTCATCAAATCGATTATTGAAGATATTCTCCGTTATTACCCCGGACAAACTTAATGCCGGCATATCTCTATGTCGGCATCATAACATACTGGATTCATGATTTGGTATGCTGGCTGCATACATTTAAAAAATACTGATTCCAAAAAACAATTCCAAAAACATATCGACAACAGCAATCAGCATAAGACAAAGTACAAAAAACACAAATGCACCCATACCCCTGGCTATCTTACTTTTACTGCCGGCGAAAGGTATATGGGATTTTATTTCATTACGGTTATCTATCCAGACGAATGCAAATAAAGCCACCACATAAAACGCAAGAGCATCTATCATTTCTTTCAATGTTTCTACTTTCTTCTGCGACAACACAACTATAAAAACACTATAAATCAAGAACAAATATACGAACGCCCCGGCAACCATTCTCCACAACTTCCTACTGCGGAATCCTGGCAGCGGAAGCAGCTTCTTTTTTATCCATTTCTTTTTACTTTCTCCAGGATACAGAAGCTTTCTCACCTCAGCCTCCACCTCCTGAATTTTCTGATATCGTTTTTCCGGGTCCATATAGGTACACTTGCGGATCACCTTTCCGGCCTTACCATCATAGGGACAGCTTTTATACGACTGCCCGGTCAGCATATAGTTCATCATGACACCCAGGGAATAAATATCCGTGCGCACATCCGTCTGGGCAAACCCGAACTGCTCCGGCGCCGCGTATTCTGCCGTCCCGATCAGCATCGTGTCCTGCGCCATGCCTTCCATAAAATAGCGGGCGGCGTTATAATCAATCAGCTTTACGATTCCCTCCTCCGTGATCATCACATTGGACAGTTTGATATCTCTGTGAATAATAGCCGGTATCTGACCGTGAAGACAGGTAATCGCCTCACAAAGCTGAAGGATAATCTCAAAGACTTCCTTTTCCGTAAATACCTCACCCCGCTCCATCTTCTCCTGCAAAGTCTCTCCGCCCACATATTCTTCAATCACATACAGCCTGTCGTCCTGCTCTTTCAAGTCATAGACTCTGGGAATATGTATGTTCCGGATAATTTTCAGAGATTCATATACCTTCGGATTGTAGATCTTAAGGCACTTTCTGACATACACTTTTTTATCTTCCCTGCCAAGAACCAGACAGACTTCATTTTGGCATTTAAGCCGGGTGATTTCTTCATACTGATCCCATATGCCGTCCATTTGCTCAACTCCCTCTTGCCTTGATCCGATTTCTACTGTAACATAAAAACAGGAAAAGGAAAAGAGGTACAACGCTTATGAACAACGACAAAACCACCGGCGAACTTTTGGATGTCCTGCACAACACTCATTCCGCCACTTCCCTGAAAGCTTACAGAGAACAACATACCGTCCCGGAAGATACACTTGCCTTTAACACTGAGTTTTCCAGGCTCTTAGAATACCATCATCTTTCCAAAGCCGACGTGATCCGCAGATCTTCCCTGGACCGAAACTACGCGTATCAGCTTTTCAACGGCACCCGCGCGCCCGGGCGGGATAAGATTATCATCCTCTCCATTGCCGCCGGGCTGTCTCTTAAGGAAACCCAGCGGCTTCTGACCCGTGCTTCGGAAGGCATCCTCTATGCCAGGTCTTCCAGAGATTCCATCATTATCTACTGTATCGAACACAGACTGAATCTTATCAGCACCAATGAAATGCTCGAAGATGAGGACGAGGAAATACTAAAATAACTTTATTGATTTTTCTTATCATTTCTAGTTGAATTTACCTGATAAATCCCTTATACTTAGGTATATATGTACTACATATACAAAAAAACTGACAAAGGAGAACGAAAATGAAGAAACTGACAGTGAAAAAAGGCGGAGAATGTATGGCTTGTCTGGCATGTGCGCAGGCATGTTCCATGGCATTCTACAAAGTAAATGATCCGACCAAAGCCTGCATCCAGATCGGCGAGAAGGACGGCGCTCCGAAGCCGTCTGTCTGCGCACAGTGCGGCAAATGTGCAAAGACCTGTGAAGCCGGCGCAATCAAGCAGAACGCAAAAGGTACTTACGTCATCGACAAGAAGCTCTGTACCGGATGCGGCAAATGTGTGGAAGTATGTCCGTTCCATGTTATGGTTAAAGCTGAGGATTCACCGGTTACCAGCAAATGTATCGCGTGCGGTATCTGTGTAAAAGCCTGTCCTATGGAGATCCTGGAGATCGTGGAAAAATAAAATACTTTACTTGTGTATTTACAAAAATCAGGAAAGAATTCCCTGTCCTTTGGATTCTTTCCTGATTTTTTCTACGCTTTCATATGGCATTATTTTTCGTCCAGTCTGCAGATTCTTGTGCATACATTCTCCAGCAAAGGCATACTGTGGCTGACTGCCAGAAGCCCGATCTGCCTTCGCTTAGTCTCTTCGATCAGAAAATTCCATATCTGGCTCTGGGTGATCAGATCCAGCATGGTGCTGATCTCGTCCGCCAGGATGAATTTTGTCCGTTTTCCCAGCGCCCTTGCAATACAGAACCTCTGCATCTCTCCGCCGGATATTTCCGCCGGAAAACGGTTCAGCCAGTCTTCTTCTATGCCAAGCCCCTGTATGATACAGGGTTCAATCCCGTCGCCTTCTTTTAATACTTCCCGCATCCGAAGGCGGGGATTGACCACCTGCTCCGGGTGCTGCCAGATCATCTGCACCGGACAGTATCCTTTATACGAAGACAGCGGCTGCCCGTCCAGATATACTTCCCCCTGGTCCGGCTTTTCATAGCCCGATAAAATCTTACAAAAAGTCGTCTTCCCGAACCCGCTGGGAGCCGCGATGCCTACCCGTTCATGGTTTTCGATGGCAAGGCTGAAATCGTCTAAAATCTGCCTTGACCCCTTCCCATAACGAAATGAAATATTTTTTGCCTCCAGTACCATACTCTTTTCCTTCCCTCCGGCTATTTCGCGCAGATACAGCGGACTCTTCCGCCCCGCACTTCCCGGTAGGGGATCTCTCCTTTACACGCTTCTATACACTGCTCACAGCGGGGACCGAAAGGACATCCTTCGGGCAGTTCTTTCACGTAAGGCTGCGTCCCTTTTATAAATTGAAACCCGTTCTGGGGAAGCGCTCTGAAAAGCGCTCTGGAATAGGGATGCCTGAGCATCTCTTCCGACCCAAAATCCGACACGTCCGCGTCTTCCACCGTCGTACCTGCGTAAAACACCACCACCCGGTCGGCGACTTCCAGCGCCTGCTCCAGGTCATGGGTGATCAGAAGCACGCCCGCGCCCCGGTCCGCCAGTTCTCTGAAATGACTCATCACCCGGCGGACCATATCCATATGAAGTCCCGGCGTGGGTTCGTCCGCGATCACAAGCCTGGGATTGCCCATAAGCGCCGTGGACACCAGCACTCTCCGGTTCATACCGCCGGATAATTCAAAGGGATACAGATTTTGTACTTCTTCTTTCAGATGATACCCCTGAAAGATCTCATTTAACTTTTCTCTGGACGCCCTGTCTTTTTTTCCTTTTCGTATCTGAGGTCCGATCTTCATCAGCGGGTCTAAAAATGCCGTACTCTGGGGTACCAGAACGATCTCATTGCCCCGAAGGGCCTTCTGGCGTTCTTTCGTAAGGATTTCTCCGTCATAGAGAAGTTCCCCTCCCATCGTGGCATTGTAGGGAAGGATACCCAGGATTTCATGGGCCAGAAGGCTTTTTCCCGAACCGCTGGAGCCTACCACCGCCACCATCTCGCCTTCATGAATGGTCACGTCCAGGTTACGGATAACCGGAAGTCCGGTCCTGGAAAAGCCCTTGTCATATTGTTCAAAGGATACCGAAAAATTCCGGATATCCAGAATGATTTTCTTATCTGTCACGTCTGTCACCTGCCGTCTTTATTTGTGCGTGCTTCCCGGGTCTAACAATTTTCTTAAGCTCTCTCCCGCCACATCAAAAAGCACCACCGTGAATACCAGAAGGAGTCCCGGAAACAATGCCAGCCACCACCGTCCCATAGCCAGATATTTCATACTCTCGGACAATATGATCCCGATGGCCGGCTGTTCCGGAGGCAGCCCGAACCCCAGAAATGTAATACTGGCTTCATGGAGAATCGCATGCGGAAAAGTCAGGATCAGCCCTACCAGAAACTGAGGAAACAGATGGGGAAGCATATGTTTCCAGGCGATCTTTAACTGACTCATGCCCAGTTTCTGCGCCGCCCGTATGTACAGGGCCTCTTTTAGCTGAAGCACTTCCCCCCGGATGACACGCGCCAGAGAGGTCCAGTGGGTAAGCGCTACCCCTACCACCACGCCTTTGAATCCTTTGCCGAAAGCGTAGGATATAAGAATCAGCAGCAGAATATGCGGGATTCCCATGACCAGGTCGATCACCCAGGTGATCAGAGCGTCCGCCGTCTTACCCATGGTGGCGGCCAGCACTCCCAGAATAAGCGCCAGCACCGAACTGACGCAGGCGGCCAGGATGCCGATCTGGATACTCATGGACAGACCTGTCAAGGTACGGATGAACATATCCCTTCCCAGCCAGTCTGTGCCGAAAATATACGCGCCGCCGGGGGACAGATCTTTTCTGGAAAAATCCGTCACCAGCGCTTCTTCGGCGTACATATGTCCTGCCACTGTAATGACAAACAGAAATAAGACCGCAGCCCCCAATAGAGCCGCCGTCATCATCCTTCCGTTGATCCGTCTCATGTTCTGGCCCCTCCTCTGCGTATCCTTGGGTCGATGACGCCATACAGGATATTTGCGATCAGATTTCCGCCGAACACAAACAGGGCGCTGATCACCGTAATGCCCAAAAGAAGCGGCACATCGCTTCCCAATCCCGCCGTCACCGCGGCCTGTCCAAGGCCCGGATAGGAAAAGGTCTGTTCCACCAGTACGGAGCCGCCGAAAATCTCACTGATGGAAGCGAACTGCAGCGTCATGGCAGGAAGCGCCACATTGCGCAGGGCGTGGTTTTTTACGATACTCCAGGTACTTTCTCCCCTGGCTCTGGCAAACAGCACATAATCGCTCTCCATGATCTCGATCATCTTTTCCCGGGTGTGCAGGGTAATATTGGCAATTCCTGTAATACTTAAAGTCGCCGCCGGGAGAATGGCGTGCCGGATGCGGTCCATAACCGTCACCGCCCCTGTCTCTACTCCGATGGGCACGCTTAAACCGATGGGCAGTACTTTCAGCCAGACGGCGAAAATCATCAAAAGCACCAGCGCCAGCCAGAAAGCGGGCGTACTGGCAATCAGCAGGGAATACCCTTTGACCAGCCTGTCCACAAAGCTACCCTCCTTCAGACCCGCAAGAATCCCCAGCACAAACCCGATCATGCCGGACAGAAGCCATGCAATTGCCATCAGCCAAAGAGAATTTACAAGTTTTACGCCGATGACTCTGGAGACCGGCTGGCGGTACAGAAGGGAGACGCCCATATCCCCCCTGAAAAAATCCCCCGCCCAGGAAAAGAAACGGTGCAGGGGCGGTTCCCCCACCCCCCAGTATGCCTGCAGTTTCGCGATCTGCTCCTGGCTCATGGAACCCATGGCCGCCTGCCCCACATTGGCCTGCAAAGGATCAATGGGGGAGACAGATACGAGCGTAAAAGCGGCAGCGCTCACAAAGAACACTAAAAGCAGCATTCGTATGGTATGTTTTCCTATAAATACAAAATATTCTTTCACAGATTTATTTCCTTCATGACTTATTCCCAGTACCACTGGTCTACATTATTCACGATGGACCAACCATGTCCGTGGGGATGCAGTTTTTGTTCCGCCACTTTCAGGTCTTCCTTTGCCCAGTACAGATGATCGATGTTGCAAAGCCAGATCCACGGAATATCACCTTCCTGGGTAACGCCGGTGGTTCCGTCCCACTGGGCTTTTTTCCACAGGTCATAGGATTCTTCCAGGGAAGTAGCCGCCAGAGCTTCGTCCATATACTGGTCTACCGTCTCGTTGGCATAGGGAGAATACTCTGCCAGTCCGTCAATGGTATGATAAATATTATACAATTCCATGGGTGTATGCGCACCCCAGCCCCACATCAGAGGCTCTGCCTGGGCCCTTGTATAGGCTGTATCCCAACCCACGCCCTCAATGGACGCGTCGATTCCCAGCGCTTTTAACTGATTCTGGGTATCCGCCGCCAACGCCTGGCGTACGGAATCGCCGGAAGAATAAAGGATGTTAAGCTGCGCTTTTACGCCGTCTTTCTCCCGGACGCCGTCTGAACCCGTCTTCCAGCCGGCCTCGTCAAGAAGAGCCGCCGCCTGGTCCGGATCACAGGATACCTGCGCCTCGTCATTGTACCAGGGCATTCCGTCACAGATACTGTAGGCCGCCGTACCGTGGCCGTTTAAGACGTTCCGGATCATCTCTTCTCTGTCAATACCGATATTGATCGCCCTTCTGACCCGCACGTCGCTTGTCAGATCGTTCCCTACCTGATTGCCGTCGGCGTCTGTGGAAGCCGGAATTGCCGGAAGGTTAAAACCTCTGTTGTCTACGGTTTTATAAGATAAAAGCTGATAACCTGCCACTGTCTGGTCCGCATAGGAAGCCGCCGTATAGGTAAGGTCCACCTGCCCTGCCAGCGCCGCTGCGAAAGCCGCGTCCTCATCCATAAATACCACGGTTACCTGCTTCATCTTCGGAGCCTCACCGTAATAATCCGGATTTGCTTCAAAAATAATCTGCTGTCCTTTGTCCCACTGTTTCATAATATAACGGCCGGACCCCACAGGATGTTCCCCATAATCCGGTCCGTAAGCGTGCTCCGGCACAATGCCCACAATCGCCATTGTATAGGGCCAGATAGAATACGGCTTTTCCATCTGAAACTCCACGGTCGTATCATCCAGCGCCGAAGCCTCTTTCAACATGGTAAAGTCATTGACAGAGCTGCTTTCTTTTACCGTATTATAGGTAAACGCCACGTCTTCTGCCGTAAGTGGCTCTCCGTCGGTAAACTTTACGTCGTCCCGGATCGTGACGGTCCAGACCATGCCGTCATCGCTGACCTGCATATCCGTCGCCAGATCATAGTCGATGGAAAGATCCGGCGTCGTCACTGTAAGGGTACTCTGAATCAGCGGTTCGTGTACATGTTCTCCCGCCCCCCATCCGTAAGCCGGGTCAAAACCGGATTCCGGTTCGGAAGTGGGTCCCATGGCCACAACTACCGTGTCTTTTGCCTCTGCCGGTTCCGGTGTCTCCAGGGTCTGCTCCTGATTCTGTGCTCCTCCCGCCTCCGGCGTGTCTGCACCGCCGCATCCCGATACCAGAGCAGAAACCATGGCCGCTGTCAATAATACAAAAATGAATCTATGCCTCATACCTTTTATCCCCCTTGTGGTTATTGTCTTTTTTGATTCTGTTATTATTTTAACGGGATCTTTTACCCTTTACAAGCCGGGTGGGGGGATATTTTTTCATAACAATATGGAATAACAGAATTAATAAAGTTCCGGGTCGGCCAGCCGCTCCGCTTCCCGGATCGCCTCTTTATACCCGGTAAGAGCCGCAAAAGGCGAAAACTGCGCCGCCCGGTCCGAAACAGGCATAGGAGCATGGGTTTTTGACACATGATGCGGCAGGTCTATGATATCATCATAACGGTGAGGGTCTTCCTGGTCATAGGGTCTGTTCATTTTACGCTTTATGTCCTCCGATCTGCCGGTTCCGGTTCATACCGGTAGCCCCTTCTTCTAAATTCATTCCTTTGACAATGGCGTTTTTGCCATACTTTTTCTTTATATCCAGCATGGCGCGCTGGATCTTTTTTTCACGCTCCAAAGCCTGCTTTTCTTCCTGCCTTTCTCTTTCCAAAGCAGCGTAATCGGTAAACAGGTCCAACTGCTCGTATATTTCTTTTTGTACTATATTTTTTTCTTCCGTCACATGGTCCGCCGTCACATTCAGCCTGCGCACCAGAAGATTCTGGTCCACGATACGGTCATATAAGGCAAGCACGGCGTCAATGATCTGTTTTGTGGAGGAAGTCTGCGCCTTCAGATGGATCGTTCCATGGGCGTGTTTCGGCACCGGACGGCCGTAGCGGTCCCTGGTGACTTCCCCTTTATAGTTTTTACGGATGCTGGGATCTGCCAGATTTTCCCTGTCATAGCCCACGGTAAGCACCATCTGATCTGTCATAAATCCCTTATCCACCAGTTCCAGCGACAGAAAATCCGCCATTTCCTTAACCACCAGCCTTGCTTTTTCAAAGGAATAGGGGCATGGAAGCACCTGGCCGGAACCCACGCTTCTGGATTCCGGCCGGTATGCCTTGATATCCGCTATGGTACAGGGTTCCCAGCCCCAGGCATGATCGATCAGAAGCTCCGCGTTCACTCCGAACAGGTCATAGAGAAGGTCTTCCTTATAGAAGTCATCCTTTCCTCCCAGAGAACATCTGGCTATATCCCCCATGGTATACAGTCCGTTTTCTTCTAACTTTCTGGCGTAGCCTTTCCCCACCCGCCAGAAATCGGTCAGCGGGCGGTGGGTCCACAGACTGCGCCGGTACGATTCCTCATCCAGGTAAGCGATCCGCACCCCGTTTTTGTCCGGCGTAATGTGTTTGGATTCTATATCCAGGGCAATCTTGCAAAGATACAGATTCGTCCCGATTCCGGCAGTGGCTGTGATGCCTGTGGTATCCAGCACGTCCTTTATGATCTTCCTTGCCAGGGCATGGGCCGAAAGCCGGTAGGTTCCAAGATATCCTGTTACATCCATGAACACTTCGTCTATGGAATAGACATGGATATCCTCCGGCGCCACATATTTTAAGTAGATATGATAAATCTTTGTACTGTACTCCATATAGTGTGCCATGCGGGGCGGCGCCGTTATATAGGAAAGGGACAAAGAAGGATCGGATTTAAGCTCCGGATCATGTGTTGATGTACCTGTAAATTCGCCTCCCGGCGCTTCTTTTAAACGGCGGGCGTTGATTTTTCTGACCTTCTGCACCACTTCAAACAGACGGGGTCTTCCGGGAATACCATAGGATTTCAGCGAGGGCGAGACCGCAAGGCAGATGGTTTTCTCCGTGCGGCTTTCGTCTGCCACCACCAGATGGGTGGTCAGAGGATTAAGCCCCCGCTCCCGGCATTCCACCGAAGCATAGAAAGACTTTAAGTCGATGGCTATATAAATGCGCTCTGCTTCTTTCACTATGACGTTCCCTCTTTCAAAAGCCGCGCATACTCTTCCCACTCTATATATCTTCCGCCCATGCGCTCCAGATGCGGCGTATAGAACTGGCAGTCAATAAAAGAAAATCCCTGTTTCTTAAGCAGCCCGGCCAGGCCCACCAGGGCCACTTTTGAGCCGTTCTCTATTTCGGAAAACATACTTTCACCGAAAAAACATTTTCCTATGGCCACGCCGTAAAGGCCGCCTGCAAGTTCCCCGTCCTCAAAAGCCTCCACACTGGCTGCATATCCTTCGTTGTGAAGCGTCAGATAGGCCCGTTCCATATCATCCCCGATCCAGGTGCCTTCTTCCTCCCTTTTCATCCGGCACCTGTGCATCGTATCCTGAAAGTCCCGATTCAGACGGATCTCGTCTTTGTGTTTTCTGATATGTTTTTTCATAGAATGAGAGATATGTATCTCTCCCGGAAATATAAGAAATCTCTTTTTCGGACACCACCACAGAATTTCCTCACCCGGATTGTACCATGGAAAGATTCCGTTGCAGTACGCCAATAACAGGCGCTCTACGCTTAAATCCCCTCCCACTGCCAGAAGGCCGTCCTCTTCGGCCAGACGAGGATTCGGAAAGCTCACCTCGCCCTCTTTTAATCGATAAACCGGCATAATTTTCCCCCTGTTAAAATTTTGAATTTTTGTTTCTTGCATAATTTTTCTGAAAGAGTATAATACATTCGGAACTAAAAATCAACCAATGCAGACCCCCTCTGCATTGCTGCAAAGGAGTATATTATGAATAAAGATCTGACTGTAGGATCCCCACAGACCGTATTATGGCAGTTCTGCCTTCCCCTTTTTGGCAGTATCATCTTCCAGCAGCTTTACAATATCGCAGACAGTCTGGTAGCCGGTAAATTTATCGGCGAAAACGCCCTGGCCGCGGTGGGCAACAGCTATGAGATCACTCTGATCTTCATCGCTTTCGCCTTCGGATGCAACATCGGATGTTCCGTGATCGTATCCCAGTTATTCGGCGCGAAAAACTATGCGGATATGAAAACTTCCGTATATACAACTATGATTTCCAGCGCTGTTTTATGCGGAGTGCTGATGCTGTTGGGCCTCCTTGGGTGCGACTGGCTTCTGCATCTGATCCACACCCAGGACGAGATCTTTACGGATTCCAGACTGTACCTGAATATTTATATCTGGGGTCTTCCTTTTTTGTTCTTTTATAATATATCCACCGGCATCTTCTCGGCGCTGGGAGATTCCAGGACCCCCTTTATCTTCCTGGCAATCTCCTCCACCTCCAATATCCTGGTGGACATCCTGTTTGTGGCCGTATTTGATATGGGTGTTTCAGGTGTCGCCTGGGCCACGTTTTTATGCCAGGGAATCAGTTGTGTCCTGGCTCTCCTCGTCGTCTTAAAAAGACTTGCAGGCATTCCCTCAGCAGGAAAGGTATCCCTGTATTCTGTAAAAGCCTTTAAGAAGATCGCACTGATCGCGGTCCCCAGCATCCTCCAGCAAAGCTTTATCTCCGTGGGAAACATCATCCTGCAGGGCGCCATCAACGACTGCGGCGTAGGCGTCACCGCCGGATACTCTGCCGCAA
Organism: Lachnospiraceae bacterium UBA7182; assembly: GCA_002491115.1. Taxonomy (GTDB): domain Bacteria; phylum Bacillota; class Clostridia; order Lachnospirales; family Lachnospiraceae; genus Hominiventricola. The sequence continues at coordinate 15,804 of DKVI01000050.1, forward strand.
TTAAACTGAATAACCTGGTCATCACGTCCTTTACCACCCTCGCCAACGGAATGTCCAATTTTACCGCCCAGAATATCGGAGCCGGTATCCGGGAAAGGGTGAGAGAAGGATTTAAAGCCGGCGTCAAAATGGTATGGATGCTCTGCATACCGATCGTAATCCTGTATCTGGCGGCCGCCCGCCTTCTGGTGACTTTTTTTATCAACGATCCGTCGGATCTGGCTCTTACCTCCGGCGTGCGTTTCCTTTACATAGTAGCGCCTTTTTACTTTATCGTATCTGTAAAGCTGGTAGCTGACGGCATCCTGCGGGGCTCCGGGCTTGTGAAAAAATTCATGATCGCAACCTTTACAGATCTGCTGCTTCGGGTAACGCTGGCAAAGATACTGGCAGTCCAGATCGGATATCTGGGTATCTGGTGCGCATGGCCCATCGGATGGACCATCGCCACCGGGCTTTCCATTCAGTTTTACCGAAGCGAATTTCATAAATCATAGATGCAGACAGCAATGCCCCGGAAGACCGGGGCATATGCATACGCAGATCACTGCTTATACTTTTCTTTCGCCTTGCTGTACACGTCGCATCGTTCATGGGAAAACTCCCCGAATATTCCCAGAATCCCGGACGGCATCCTGATTTCAGAGATCAGCAGATCCAGATAATCGCGGATTCTGCGCACATCTGTATGGACCAGATGTTCTACTGTCTGTGTGCCGTCATCCAGATAAATCATCCGGTAGTTACCCTCATCCTGCAGGATTACGATATGCCTGTATGATTTTTCTTCCGGCGTCTCATACTGCCAGGTCAGGGAAAGCTTCCTGAGCTGTCCTTTCAGACATTCATACAGAGCTGTCTGCACGCCCGCTTTATCTTTCAACACTTCTCTCTCGCCGGTGCTGTTCCCGTCAAGGTCCGTCTTTGCCATCCGCACAGGAAGGCAGGGTATATAAAAGCGGTCGGCAATCTGGTTCTGCGCCTGTTCTGCCGGATATCCCCCGTATAGCCGTTTTGCCAGGTGATAGCGAAGCTTTGTCTCAAAACGATACACCTGGGGCGACCACATCATACAGCGGGGATTGGGTTTGTAACAGGCGATCTGTCCGAAAATATCCGCAAGCTGTCCCGCGATGGACCGGGTATTCAGGTGAAGCTGATAGTTCGGTCTTACCCCCAGTCCGAAGGGAACATAGACCACATCTTTTTCATCCACTACCGCATAGACTTCCGGCATCCCCACCAGGGCATACCAGTCCTGCTTTTGATGGTCAAAGTAAAAACAGGCATATTTGTGAACATCCGCATCCTGAAGAAAGATAAGGTCATGTCCGCCGAAAGCAAACAAAAGCCTGTGTATCTTCCCGTCAAGATACTCTGAAAGCAGTCTGTTGACACTTTCTTTGGTCACCTGCCCTTGATCCAGCGTCACCTGCTGCGAATACGGCCGACTGACCAGAATACGGGTCGGCCAGCACTCCATCTGAGCGACCAGCACCGCCTCCGCCTCCGGTTCTTCCGGCGGCCGGGCTGAAGTTTCTTTCGTCAGTTCCTCCAGCATCCGCTTTCCCGCCTGAAGAGCCGTGGACGCATCCGGCATATACTGATCTCCTCCCGGCAGAGGTTTCTTGCGGCTGCCTGTCTGTTCATAGAGAATCAGCGTTCCGTCATCATAGACATCACATCCAAAGATCTGTTCCTCTTTTTCATCGCAAACCGTACACCAAAGATCTTCTTCCTGCCCCCGGCGGCATATACTGCCGGCGATGCAGTCTGCCAGGACCGGAACATCATCCTGATCTACAGGAAGCAGGGATAACCTTTTTATGAGTTCCCCGCGAACAGACGGATATGTTTCCTCCGAAGCCTTTGTAATCGGCGCCAGCAGCCAGAACTCCGTCTCCGCTTCTATCCTGCATAACTGCTCCCATGGAAAAGACGGTACCCGGGGACTGTCGTTCCACCGGTATTCTATATATTTCAGATGGAAACGGATACTGAGTTCATCTTCCCCAAACAGAATCCGCACCGGCTTTTCGGGAGGAAGACCGCCTTCCTGGGGATCAATCAGTTTCCTGCTCCAGGGAATGGATACGGGCATACGCTCCTTTAGATAATCCGACAAAAAGACAGGGTCTTTCACGCCGCGGGCCATCAGAAACGCCGTATGCAGATAGTGGCGCACATAGGCCCTTCTCTGAAAATCAAAGACGCCCCATACAAATCCGGACTGTTCATCCTCGGCCAGTTCTTCTTCGATCCTTTTACGCCCCCGCATCAGATCAATCTTCTCAAGCACCTGTCCCACAAAAGGCATGTCGCTATGGGCAGTGGCAAACTCCTGCAGTTTGATCAGCAGATACCGGCCGCATCCTTTCATGATCCAGTAGGGCAGCACCTGTTCTTCCACAAAAGCGTCATCCATCAGCGCCTGTTTTACATCTTCCCTGTCAAAAAAAGCGTCCAGTCCCATTCGACCTTCCACCGTATTTCCGTCTGTAAAAAAAAGCGGAGAAAAATCTGACAAAAGCTTCTTATAACTGACTCTTTGCTTCTCCCCCAGCGCCGGCACATGGACAAGCGCTATTTCCCGAAGCCTGCCGTACAGAAGCTTCTCTTTTCCGTTGGTGGCGTTATCCAGCCTTAAATGATTCCACAAAAGACGGTAGGCCTTATCCGGAAGCTCCGTATGGCTGAAAAAATGCGTCAAAAGCCTCACCGATCCTGGATGCCGCCAGGTCAGCTCATATTGACGGGCATTCTGAATCGGGCGGTCGGACATATTGTGGAGTATATACCGGTCAAGAATCTTCCCCAGACGAAGCAGGACATCGTCATTCCAGTTGCCGTCAGGCGCCATGGATAAAAGCTCCCTGTAATCCTCAAATCCTGCTCGGATCGCCGGATCGCTCCCTTTAAAACGGGGCGTACAGGATCCCGCCTCCGCGATCGCCTCAATCTGTTCTACACCGTCAAAAACACCGTTTCCGGACGCCGTGGCGGAAGATCCGCTCCATTCCAGGCCATAGGCAATCGAAAGCTCCGTCACAAACTCCTTCCCCGGCGGATACTCTTCCATCCTGTCTTCCACCACTTCCAGCATCCGGTCTATGAAATCTTTCTCACGATATCCTGTAAGGAACGTCTCCGAGAGAAAATAATCCGCCCATGCCGCCCGGTCTTTTCTGCGCTTTCCGGTATAAAGCTGTGTAAACGTCCGGACGGCCTCCCCGATCATCTTATTATCTTTGTCCATATTTATTCATAAAGAAATCATGGAAGAAATCAATATCTTCCTGCGAGATCTCCACCGGACCTCCTATGCTCTGGCAGTTGATATATACCATAGCTGCCTTTTCAAGCACCTGGGAACCTACATAAGCTTCCGCAAGCGTACGCCCCACCGTAATCGCCCCGTGATTCGCCAGCAGCGCGCCCGTTCTCTCCTTCAAAGCCCGCACTACTTCTCTGGCCATCTCCTCTGTTCCCGGCATCGTATAGGCAGCCAGCCTGACCTCTCCTCCCAGAATCTGCACCTGATCGTCACAGATCGGCGGGATCGGCTTCCTGGCAGTCGCCACCGTAAGCGCGTAAGTAGAATGGGTATGCATAATTCCGTTTATTTCCGGTCTGTCCTTATAGACAGCCGCATGCACCACCGACTCAATCGACGGCTTCAGTCCTCCTTCATACTCCAGCGTATTCATATTCACCAGAACCATTTCTTCCGCGCAAAGCCTCTCATAATCCATCCCGGACGGCGTAATCACCATATAATCCTCATCGACCCTGGCCGAAATATTCCCCCAGGTTCCCGCCACAAGTCCGCTGTGATACATGGATTTGGCCGTATCACATACCTCAATTTGCATTAATTTTACTTTTTCTTTGTTCATTCTGATATCCTCCTGCTGATTTATGTCTAATACCGATATTGATACAACAGATGTTCTCCTCTTAAAAACCGTCCCACATCTGCCACAATCTGCTTTGTATGGTTCACCAGTACATCCTCCGTGGCCCCCGCAATATGGGGCGTAATCACCACATTATCAAGCTCCGTCACATAAGGATGGTTGCTTGCCAGCGGCTCGCTTGCATACACGTCAAACGCCGCCCCGGCGATCTTTCGTTCTCTGAGCGCGTCAATCAGAGCCTCCTCATCCAGAATCGCCCCACGGGAAGTATTGATAAAATAAGCCGTAGGCTTCATATAAGAAATCATCTCCCTGCTGATGCTTCCCTTCGTCTCTTCCGTAATCTTCATATGGCAGGTAATAAAGTCAGATTCCTGCATCAGCTGTTTTAAAGAAACCGCTTTTCTTACACCAAATTCCTCGACTTCAAGTTCCCCTACAAAAGGATCAAAGATCAGAAGTTCCATCCCCATGGCCCGGGCGATCCGTCCCACTTTTCTTCCGATGCTTCCGTATCCCACGATTCCCAGAGTCTTTCCGTGAAGCTGCGTCCCCTTGAAGATCATATACGGCGAATCCTTATCCATATCCCAGATCATATCCACCTTAAGGCCTTCTTTGGTCACTTTTTTCGCGTTCGGATCTCCTGTAAATTTTCCTTCCTTTAACGCTTTATACGCCATGGGAATCCTTCTCGCGACAGAGAGCATAAGCCCGATGGTCATCTCCGCCGCCGAATCGGAATTTCTTCCCGGCGTATAGAGTACCGGTATTCCCCTTTCCTTCGCCGCCGCCATATCCACATTCACCGGAGTCGCCCGCGTACATGCGATCAGTTTCAGATGCGGCGCATTCTCAATCACCTTTCTTGTGATATCGTCATAGCTGGTAATAATGATATCCGCATCCTTCGCCTTCTCTTTCAATTCTTCCTCCGGTATCTTGGGAAGCCCCAGGGCCCAGCCGTCTTTTACGACTTCGCCCATCTCATATAAGGGCTTTAATTGTTCCTCGTCATACTCCGCGGTAAAAAATATTTTCATACTGTCTGCTCCTCCTTGCCTATGGCTTTTATTTTTTTGTTCATTTGATGCCGGTAATCCCAGATCTCCTGGTTGTGTATCCTGACCCTTTTATACAACTCATATAACAGGTCATATTTTTCCGTATTCATCAGGTTAGGTTCATATACACGGGTGAATGTACAGGCTTTCTCGACGGCTTCCTCATAATCCTTGTACAACCCCAGCCTTACGCCGGTCATCAGCGCCACACCTTTGGCCCCCAGTTCTTTCCCGGAGGGAATCATGACCCGCATGCCCAGCACATCGGCAATCATCTGGGCCCATACCGGGCTTTTCGCGCCGCCGCCCGCCAGGTATATGGTCGCGCTCTTGTCCACATTGGGCAGACAGTCCCGGATAGAGAGACTAATGCCTTCATAAACGGCACGGACAAGCTCCGCTCTTGTCGTCACCTGACTGATACCGAAAAAGCTTGCCCTGGCATAGGGGTGATAAAACGGCGCCCTCTCTCCTGCCACACTGATATACGGATGATACACCACGCCGCCGCAGCCTACCTGTGCGCTGTCCACAATCTGATCAATCTCATGAAAATCTTTGGTCATGGCGATATGTTCCAGCATCCAGTCAATGTTGGGCGTACCGTTCAAAGTCGGCTGCAGTTCCACATACAGGTCACCCATGGGATGCTTTTCATACCGGGTCCCCTCCCCGCCGAAATCACAGTCTTCCTTTTTATATACGATCTCATTGGCGCAGGTGGTCCCCAGGATGACGCAGACGTCTTTTTCATGAATCGCACCCAGCCCGATGGCGGTAGCCGAAGTATCCAACGCCCCCGCGATCACCGGAAGGCCCCTTTTAAGCCCCGTCTCGTCGGCGAACGCGTCCAGAATCGTACCGACCACTTCGTCGGAACGCACCGGGTCCGGCAGATAATCTCTGTATTCCTCCACACCCAGGGCTTTCATGATATCCGCAGCGATCCTGCCACTGTGTACATCCACCAGAGAAGTATAGCTGTCCGTCATCTCTGTCAGGATCTCTCCTGTCATTTTATAACGAATCCAGTCTTTACAGAATATCAGCTTCTCTGCCCGGTCGAGAGTTTCTCTGCGATTCTCTTTCATCCATTTGAGAAGGATCATCTGATTTCCCAGAAGCGGCGGCGTACCGGTGGTCTTATGATACAGTTTCCCGACCTCCGGGCGTTCTTTTGTAATCTCTCCCACTTCATCCACAGCCCTCCCGTCGCACCAGAGAATAGCATTTTGCACGGGCTTTCCGTCTCTGTCAATCAGCCAGCAGCCTTCCCCCTGACCGGTAACGCCGATTCCGATCACGTCTTCTTTATTCGCCGCGCCGGAACCTGCCACTTCTTTTACGCAGGCTTTGACGTTCTCCCACACAGCGTCCATATCCTGCTCTACCTCTTTGCCGGGATTCCTGATCGTCCGGCTTTCACGACTGGCCACACAGACTTCATGTCCCTGTTCATCAAACAATACTGCCTTCACATTCGACGTACCTGCGTCTATTCCCAGAATATATTTCATCTGAATTCCGCCTCCTGAGCCTTTTTGATAACCTGCCTTGCTGTTGCTTCATCTATAATTAAAGTGTCCGCGCATCCCGAGCGAAGCGCCGCCAGGATAGCTTCTACTTTCTCATCTCCCGAAGCGATCAATATGGTATTTTCTATCTTTTTCAGACATTCCATATCCGCATTCAAAAGACGGTCCGCCAGAAAACAGTTGTCACTGCTTCCGTCCCTCCGGATCGGGTTCATGGCCAGATCGCTGACAAACCCCTGTTCTCTGAGAAGCCGAATATCTTTCCTTGTAATATAACCTCTGGTACACATGGTGGATTCTTCTGTCAGTTCTCCTACTCCCAGTACGGCTATATTGCATTTTTTCATCAGCTCATAAGAAGATATAATATTTTTCTCCCGCAGCAGCCATTCCTTTGTCTGGGCATGTTCCACGACAACCGGCGCGTACAGCATATAGCTGGGACAATCCAGCTTATTGGCCAGGCAGCGGGCAATCTCGTCGCATTTTTCCATCCGCTGTTCAATGTTCTGCGCTCCCATCAACTGGACAACCCGGCACTCGCTGCGCCTTTTATATGCCATCTGATCGACCACTTTCGCCAGCGTGCGCCCCCAGGAAACCCCGATGATGTCTTTCAGACGGATAATCTCGTCCAGATACTGCGCCGCCACGTTGGCCACTTTATAAAGAGCCGTGTCTTTCTCCCCGTAATCCGCCGCGACAATCACCTCTTTCAGGCCGAACTGCTCCTCAAGCCGGTTCTCCAGCTCTATGTTATCGCGCTCGTACCCATGGATATTTAAAGTGACGATTCCCAGGTCCGGCAGCGAATTGATGATCTGGTTCACCTTCTGGCGCGTGTAGGACAGTTTTTTTGCTATCTCATCCTGTGTCAATCCCAACGTATGATACCAATATGCAATCTTTATGTATAAATTCCTGTTCATGTGCCCCCACATTCCTTGTGTAATTTTATGGTTTTTCTTATGTTTTATTGTATCATATTTGGTAAATTTATCAATAAAAAGAAGCAAAGTTACAAATGTAATTTTATTTAACATTTGTAACTTCATTATAACACAGATATAAAATTTGTCAATCCTTTTACGTTGTTCCGTACATCTTTCTACAGTCCCCTACATCAGATCGTCGGATTCGACTCTGCATGTGGAGAGGAACGCAAAGGCCAGGGAAACGGCTGTTAAAATTACAGGAAAGACCGCGTCTATTCCTCATCCAGGTACCTGGAAAGCGCCCAGATCATATACAGGGGAACACTGTATGTTCTCGTCTGTTCTACCAGATTCTCTCCGACATTTTTCATGGAAAATTTAAATCCCAATTCCGGGTTATATTTTTTACAATACAGTCCGTAACTTTTGGCTCTTGTATGAAATTCCGCTTTTGCCTCCACCGGGATAATTCTGTCATCCGATTCAAACAGAAAATCCAGTTCGGCTGTATTGCCGGAGCGCCAGAAATAAGGAGAGCGGTTCTGGAACAAAAGTTCTGTCAGAACATAATTTTCTGTAAATGCGCCCTTAAAGTTTCTATATAATTCCGAATCTTCCAGTATCGTCCTGGCGGAAACCCCTGACTTTCTCCGAAGCAATCCCACGTCGCACATATACACTTTAAAAAAAGAAGCATCCCCATAAAACGAAAGCGGCAGCTCCGGGTGACTCACCCGTTCCAGTTTATACACCAGCCCCGCGTCTACCAGCCATTCCAAAGCGTCTTCCAGTTCTTTTGACCGTCTTCCCTCTTTTACATGAGAGAATACAAATTTATTGTTCTCTTTTGCAAGCTGTTTGGGAATAGAATCCCAAATCCATCCAAGCTTGGGAATATCCGTCTTTGGCGCGTGTTTGGCAAAATCATGACTGTAATCCAGTAAAATATTATCCTGTATTTCCTCCACCGGCTCAAACTGATGTGTATTCGTCCATTTTAAAACCGCTTCCGGCATTCCGCCTACAATATAATAATACTTTAACTCTTTTTCCAGCTCCTCAGTATACAGTGACGGCAATTCCTCTGATTTTTTATATCTTTTGGTTCCTTCCAAAAGCCTTTCTTTTCCGTCCGCAATCACAAATTCGCTGAAAGACAGCGGATGCATCACAAGCCTGTCTACTTTCCCTACCGGAAATGAAATATGATCCCTTTTCACAGACACCCCCAAAAGCGATCCTGCGCAGATCATATGCAATTCTCTTTTGTCTTCACAGAAATATTTTAAGGAAGTAACAGCCCTGGGGCATTCTTGTATTTCATCAAAAATAACCAGCGTATGCCCTGGAACGATCTCTTTTCCCCGGATTACATTGCCCAGTTCGTCCAAAATCCGTTCCACATTATAATCATATTCAAATACGGACCCAATTCCTCTGTCCTTCTCAAAATTGAAATACGCCGTATCTTCAAAATACCGTTCGCCAAATTCTCTGCAAATATAAGTCTTGCCGCACTGGCGAACGCCTGTAAGCAAAAGCGGTTTTCTGTCCTGCGAATCTTTCCATTTGACCAGCTTCTCCATCATATGACGTTTCATTTCTGATACCTGCCTTTCCAGATTCTCTATCTTTCCATTAAAAATACAATATTCCTATGAATTTTGCAATATTATTTGCGTTTTTCATAGGAATATTGTTAAGAAAAAGGGTGCAGATGCACCCTTTTCCTGTTTGATCAAAATGCCATCCCGATTAATACCGTCTTTCCCTCAAACGCGAATCCATATTTTTTAATCTTTTCCGGCAAAATCCCTTTCGCTTCCAGAGACGCCGTATACTGCTTTTCCTCAATCTGATCCAAAGCATTCTTTAATGTTTCTTCCAGATCTTTTTCCCGCCTGGGATTTCTCACTTTAAACTCCAGAATATAGGCGTTATCCGACACATCCCGGGGCTCCAGCATCACGTCATATCGTCCAAAACCGCTTTCTCTGTTAGAAAGAAGTATATATCTGTCCGCCAGATCCACCATCAACCCCAGAACAAATCCATGATAAAACCGCTCCGGCTCTGCTTCCGAAGATTTTCTGCCCGTATCAAAGCTGCTGAAAGTATACAGCGCTACCCGATTCATATACTCGTTCATGGCGTCGAGATTGCCTTCTATCATTGCTTTAATAAAAATATTATAGGCAAAAGTACTCCTGGAAAACCATCCGCTGATCATCCGTCGGAACATAATCTCTACTTCTTTGTTTGTGAGCGTCAGTTCATAAGTTTCCTGCCCGGTCTTCTCATCCAGGCGGTATGCCTGCACTTTCAGATAACCGCCTGCCAAAAGCAGGCTCCAGACAGCACATTCATCATAATCCAGCTGGCTGAACACAATCTGTTCATCAATCTTTGTACGCAGCGTTTTTCCTTTTAATAAATCCTCCATAGCGGCTTTGATTTCACTGCTTCCTTCCCGTATCAGCTTTCCTGCCAGACTGTTGCTGCTGGTATTCGCCCAGTATGCGGAAAATTTTTTCTTATCCAGGTAATTCAGAATAGACCAGGGATTATAGACAGCCTCCTGCCTGCCAAAAACAAAACCATCATACCAGTCTTTCACTTCTTCTTTTTTGGTGAGCAGTTCATATTCTTCCAGCGCTGACCATACTTCCTCCTGGGTAAATCCGAAAGAAGTTTCATATTTTTCAGATGTCGTGGTTACAACTTCGAGATTATTCAGATCGGAAAATATGGACTCCCTGCTGATTCGGGTAATTCCGGTCATAACCGCACGGTCCAGATAAGGATTCGTTTTAAATGTGGAATTAAATAAACTTCTGATAAATTCCACCAATTCCTCCCAGTATCCGTATACATAAGCTTCCTGCATTGGCGTATCATATTCGTCTAATAATATGAGGACTTTTTTTCCGTAATAATCAGTCAGATATTTAGATAAAGCCCGCAAAGAGCCAGTTGCGACATAGTTTTCCATTTCTGCGGACACTTTATGGTACAATTCCCTTTCTTTTTCATTCAGGCAACCGCTGTCCGGCAGAAAATCATATCTGTCATACAAATTTCTGATGGTAGAACAGATCTTTTTCCTTGCCTCTGTGAAAGAACTTTCTTTTACATCCGCGAAGCTTAGGGTAATCACCGGGAGAGTGCCCTGAAGTTTTCGATATTTTTCTTCTTCCCAGATGGCAAGTTCCCCGAACAGTTCTTCCCCTCTGCCCGCATATGAAACAGAAAAGAACTGTTCCAGCATACTCATATTTAATGTTTTTCCAAAACGCCGCGGGCGGGTAATCAACGTAACCGCGTCCTCGTTTTCCCACCATTCCTTAATGAATGCCGTTTTATCAATGTAAAAAATATTTTTTTCGATTACCTGCCCGAAATCCTGGTATCCTATGCCTACTGTTCTCGCCATGCCTGTGCCGCCTTTCTCATTCCTCCGACTTACGTTTTTATTATATGCTGTCTGTAATCACGCGTCAAGACAACGCCTCCATCCCTTCCCTTAAGTAACGCGCATGTTCCGCCCGGCTGCGGGTGATATATTCCAGCGTCAGATAAGAAGGCTTAAGCCTGTCCACCAGGCCGGACACCTCCGGTTCTGTAAAGGGCAGATGGCGGTCAATGGAAAAGATATGTTCAAATACCTGCCCCATCCTCTTTGGCGGATCTTCTTCCAGTACATGGGGGCGGGAGAGCCATTCCTTTACATAGGCGCCGCTTAAGGACTGATGCAGATGGATTCCTTTTATGTACGAAAGAAGCTCCTTATGCGCATCCAGCATCCCGTGCAGATACATAAGGGCTTCTTTTTGCGTGCGAAGTCCCCGGTTCGTGTGCAGGAAATGTCCGGTATCCAGCATCAGTCCTTTTTTCTTATAATGCACTCCTTCAAGGAGCATCCGGGTGACGGACGCATCCAGGTAGTTAAGGCCGGGCCACCAGAGATTTTCCATCAAAAACCAGAAGTCATACGCCTGCCCGTCCAGAAGCCGGTTGATCAATACACAGGCAGCCTGTACCACTTCTGCATCGCTGTGGCGCATCCGATAAGTCACGCATTCCTCGTCATCCACCTGCGTCACATGAAAGACGACAAATTCCGCCTTCATCCTCCTGGCATAGTCCAGATCTTTTCTGAAATGCCGGATCAGTTCTTCTTCGTCTCTTTCCATCCAGTCCCCGAAACAGCAGGCATGGACACCGACTACCATTCCCGGACCGACCAGACCCTTTTTATCTTCCTCCAAAGGCATCACTTCCAGCCCGTCACACCCTGCCGTCTCATAAAACCGCCTTAAATCTTCCCTGGACTCATAGCGCTCCACATCGTCCTGCGATATGGCGAAATTCATCAATCGTTTCAACTCTGATCCCCCTGTTCTATCCCTCGTCCTTTCCATTTTCCTCCGATATAATGCCCCACAGTCGGCACGACCAGGACGCACCATCCGATCACAACGCTCCACCAGAGCATGGGCCTGCCAAAGACGGGCGTCAAAAAGAACGCGCACAACACGCGGATTCCCAGACTTCCCAGCGTCAGACCCACGAACCAGCCGATATCTCCGGCCCCTTTAAATACAGATTTGACCACCATATAGACGGAAAATACGATCAAAAACCATCCTGTGACACGCAGATAAGACGCTCCCACCCGGATCACATCCACCGCTTCCTCTTCATCCACAAACAGCCTGATGATCCGCTCCGGCATCAGTTCCAGGATGCAGATCATCATGCCCGAAAGCGCGCCGGTCGCAAGCAGAGAAACTCTCACGCCGTCCCGGATGCGTTCCGGCCTTCTGGCCCCTATATTCTGTCCCACATAGTTTGACAGGGCGTTGCCCCAGTTGATCGGAACGGCGGATATTAAGTTTAACGCTTTATTGGCAGCGGAACAGCCCGCCATAACCGTAAGCCCGAAACCGTTAATGACAGCCTGCACGCAGACATTTCCCATGGACACCACCGACTGCTGTAAGGCGGCCGGAACGGCGATTTTCATCATGCGGACAAATTCTTCCGGATCAAAAAGCCGCTTTGCCTTCCTCATACCGATCCTGCCCATCTTCCGCTCCAGCACCGCCAGCGCCAGAAACGTACACAGGACCTGGGACAGTGTGGTCGCCAGGGCGCTTCCTCCCACCCCCATCGAACAGTTCAGGATAAAGAACAGATCTCCCGCCACGTTCAGGAAAAAAGCCAGGATCAGAAAATACAGAGGCGTTCTGGAATCCCCCAGGGCGATATAAACCGCATTCAGGGCATTATACAAAAAGATGGCGGCGCATCCCCAGAAATAGATCGTCAGATACGCTTCGCTGTCCGCCATGGCTTTTTCAGGCGTCTGAATCCATCCCAGGATTTTCTCTGCAGATATCTGCGTAACTGCTGTCAGCACAAGCCCCAGTCCCAGGGAAAAGATCGACATCGTCGTCATACAGACCCGGATCTTCTCTGTCCTTCCCGCGCCGAAATACTGCGCTATGACAACAGAGGCTCCCAGCGCGAGACCGGAAGCCAGTTGAACGATGACCGCAGTGACCACACCTACGGACCCCACCGCGGCCAGCGCGTCGGCTCCCAGGTAATTCCCCACGATCAGACTGTCTATGATATTGTAAAGCTGTTGAAACATGTTGGATAAAATCATAGGCACGGCAAAAACAAACAATATCCTTGCCGGGCTGCCCGATGTCATATCCAGCGTATCTCTCCCGCTTTTTTTCATGCAAACATCCTCTTTCCTACCACCAGAGCAGGTATACAAGCGTCATGGCAAGACCCACCGCAGCCAGCATCAGGCCAAAGGAGAGGCTGACGCTTATAAGCCTGTTCGTCTTATGCATCACATCCTCCCACTCCGCGAACATAAGCACGAAGGAGTGTTCGATGGGCTTCTTTCTGCACACCGTACGGTTCAAAAGGGCTGTGAAATTATCCAGAATTCTGCCCAGCGTACGGGAAGCTCTCGTCCCGATCAGGTATACATGCTTCTCCGTCCGGCTCTTATGGGTCGTACTGCGGAAGAACAGAAGGATTCCATCCATCAGGTGATCGCAGATGCGCCCGAGAAAAGCTGCGGTCTCCAGAAGCGCCCGTAACACTTTCCTGGTCAAATAGAGCTGATCAATATCCCGGCAGATACAGGCCGCCGACATAATTGCCGCTTTGTGCAGGGTCGGACGGTAGAGCAGATCTTCCAGGTCCAGCCAGGTAGGCCATACATCCAGATATACCTGCCTTTCCTTTTCATCTTTCCCCACAAGGAACTTTCGTATAAATCCAAAATAAACCAGCGCGCCGATCGCCAGGGATATAAGCGCACCCTTCAGATTCCCCAGGCTGAAATAATGAACCGCATGGGCAGGCGCTTCCCCGTGCAGAAAGCCCTGCGCCAGATCCGCCGCCCGGTTCATGGTCAAATACGGGAAAAATCCCATACAAACCAGAATCACAGTGGGAACCAGAATGGCAAAGATGCTTTCGGGATTCATATAACCTTTTTTCCCGTCAAACTCTTTCTGACGATCCGGATGCTCCTCTATAAAGACAGCGATAAAAAGCTTGATCATATAGGCGATGGTCATACCGCCGGTGATTAAAAATATCCATTCTATTATATGGATACGCAGCGCAGGCTCTCCATGTGCCACAAGTTCCGCCGCGTATTCCACGATACTTTCATGTAAAAGCGTCTTGCTTACATATCCGCTCCACCCCGGGATACCGCCGATACTGAGCGCCCCCATCAGGAACATACCTTTTAACAATGGTTTGTTTTTTCCAAAACCACGGATATCATTCAGGTTCAGCTTGTGCAGATTCATATATATGACGCCTGCCGCCATAAAAAGAATCAGCTTGATCATGGAATGGTTTACCATATGCAGGATGGTTCCCCGCACCGCCAGGGCATTTTCCTGCCCCAGAAGCTCCATCATTCCCGCGCCCACCAGGATAAATCCGATCTGGGACATGGAGGAGCAGGCAAGCGTCCGTTTCAGGTCTATGGAAAATACCGCCAGCAAAGCGCCGCCGAACATGGTGATAACGCCCAGGTACAACACCACTTTCCCCCACTGCGGGTCATAACGGAACATTTCCGCCGATACAACCAGTACGCCGAAAACGCCGGTTTTTGTCAGGATACCGGACAGAAGGGCGCTGGCAGGCGCCGGCGCCACCGGATGGGCTTTGGGAAGCCAGACGTGAAGCGGGAACATACCCGCCTTGGCGCCGAAGCCAAAGAGCATGCAACCCCCTGCGGCGTAGATCTGCCACTGTCTGTCCGCCGGTACGGATAAAACGGCATCATGAAGCTCCGACATTCGAAGCGTACCCGCCGCGTCCTGTAAAAGGAACAGCCCCATCAGCATGACCAGGCCTCCCACAATGGCGATAGCAAGGTAGATTTCCCCGGCCTTCATGGCCGCCGGTTTCTCGTCGTGGACTACCCATACATAGGAGGTCAACGACATAATCTCAAAGAAAATGAACGTGGTATAAAAATCTCCCGATAAAAACACGCCCACCGTCGCCCCAAGGGTCAGCAGGTAGAAAAAATAATAGCGGTTTCTGTTGCGGTAATGGGCAAAATACTCCCGGGAAAAGATACCCGTCATCATCCACATAAAGGCGGCGATACAGCCGTAAAGCAGGCGAAAACCGTCCATTTTTAAATACAGTCCCTGCATACAGAAGCCGTTCCAGGCAAATTCCAGCATTCCTTTCTGAAAACAGGAAAACGCCGCAAAAGCCATAAGCGCCATCTCCAGAATCACAAAAAGCTGTAAAAGACGGTCTCTTAACATCTTATGCACTCTGCCGGAAAGATAGCAAAGAAAAGCCGCCGCGAAAGGAAAAAAGACCGCATAAAATAATTCAAAATCACCGTTCATCAGATTCTATCCTCTTATTTAAGTTCCGCAACTTCGCTGCCAATGCCCTGAATCTGAGAGAATTTCCGGCCGCAAAAAGCACGTCCTGAAATCCTCTCGGGCATTGTCCGCTGCGTTGCTGTTTTTTATAAACTTCCGGCGGCTACTGCACGGAGAAGCCGCATCAAAGGTTCCGAGTACAGCCCGAATACAAGGACCGCCGCTGCAAAGAGTCCCAGCGGAAGCTTCATCTCCCAGTTGGGGTCCGTGATTCCTTCATTGGACTTTACGTCGTATCCTTTATTGGGGAACCAGGCCCGGATGGCCGCTGTCAGCATATAGACAGCCGTCATAAGAGCCGAATATAAAAGCACTGCCACCGCGGCGTAGGCATAAGGAAAATGCTCTCCCGTCTCCATGGCTGCCGAAGCAATATTCCATTTACTGATAAATCCCGCAAAACCGGGAATCCCCACCAGTGACAGCGCGCATATGGTAAACACGGTAAACACAAACGGCATCCGGTATGCCAGTCCGTCCAGTTCATCCACATATTCTTTCCCGCTCTGGTGCAGCACCGCACCCGCGCTGAAGAAAGAACCGATTTTCATAACCGCATGAAATACCAGATGGCTCATGCCTGCCAGAAGCCCCAAAGGACTCATCATGGATACCGCCAGCAGAATATAGGACAGGTTGCTGATGGTAGAAAAAGCCAGTCTTCTTTTAAAATGCGTCTCTTTTACTGCCATGGTCGATCCGTAGATAATGCTGAGCATGGCAATGGTCATCACGGCGAAATGGGCCCAGCTTCCCCGGATAAAATCCGCGCCGAAACAATAGTATGTCAGACGCATGACTGCAAAAGCACCGGACTTAACCACTGCCACCGCATGCAGAAGAGCCGTGACCGGCGTCGGAGCCACGGACGCTTTCGGAAGCCAGCCCTGGAACGGGAATACCGCCGCTTTGACACCAAATCCCCAGAACGCCATCAGATAAACACAGAGCATAAGCTGCGTATGACCGCCTGTCCTGGCTGCATCCATGACACCGCCCAGGATAAAGTCCGTTGTATTTCCATAGATAATAATAAACACCAGGGAAATAAAAGCAAAAGCCGCCCCGCCTATGGAATAGTACAGATAAATCCTGCTGGCTCTTATGGCCTTCTTCGTCATGGGATGCATGACCAGATAGACTGATACAAGCGTCAGAAGTTCGTAAAACAGATACATGGTCACCAGATTTTCAGCCATGGCAATTCCAAGGGTCACGCCGTAGGTCATGGTGTAAAAAGCGAAAAAACTGGTAGTACGCTCCTCATGGCGCATATATTCAAAAGCGTACAGAGTCGCCAGCGGCCACAGGATCGCAATCAGGCAGGTAAACACGCAGCCAAGCCCGTCCAAACGCAGGGCAAAATCCAGATTCCCTGTCAGATGAAATAAGATAAATCCCTCTTCCGGACGTCTGTATACGCTAAGAAGCGCCAGAACGGACGTAACAATTACCAGAATCTCCAGAAAAAGATTCCGTCTTTTGTCCGGCAGATGCATCAGGGGCATCAACGCACCTCCCACAATGGGAAGCAACACCGGAAGAACCAGATAAATACTGCTCATACTCTCCCTCCCTTAACCGACAATCCCTGCCGCAATGTTCTGCAAAAAGCCTAAAAACGTCCCCGGAAACATGCCGAACAGCACCGCTGCGGCCGTAAATAAAAACAGCGGTATCGTCATAAGCAGATTGGGTTCTTTTTTAACCAGTTTTTTATAGTCAAATCCCTCTCCCGGGAAAAACGCCTGTATGGAGATGGGAAGTAAATATCCTGCCGTCAGCATGGCGCTGACAAGAAGTACGGCAGGCCCGAACCAGGGCGCAAATATACTCGCCTCTGACTCAAAAGCGCCCATGGCCAGATACCATTTACTGATAAATCCGCTGGTGGGCGGAATCCCTACCAGCGTAACGGACACCAGAGTAAAGCACCACATGGTAAACGGCATTTCTTTGCCGATCCCGGTCAGCTCCCTGACCGTCTTTTTACCGGTCTTGTAAATAATTACGCCGGCAACAAGAAACAGGCAGTTCTTCACTACACTGTGAAACACAAAATGAGACAAAGCGCCCACCATGCCTGTCTCATTTAAGACCGACAGCCCGAACAGAATATAGGACACCTGGCTGACCGTAGAATAGGCAAGCCTTTTTTTCAGCACCTGCTCCTTGTATGCCATCATGGACCCCATAAACACCGTGATGAGTGCCAGCGTCATCCACGTATACTGCACCCAGGTTCCGCGGAGCACATCCGCTCCCACCGTATAGAAAACGACACGGATAATCGCCAGCACACCCGACTTTGTGATAATACCGGACAGAACCGCGCTGGCAGGGGCCGGCGCCACCGGATGGGCTGTAGGCAGCCACCCGTGCATGGGGAACATGCCCGCCTTCGTGCCAAAACCCACAATAATCAGCATCAGGGCAATCAGCGTCATCCTGTGACTTCCGGAATAAGAATCCAGAAGCGTCAGATATCCGCCCTCCGCAAAAAAACGTCCCGCTCCGTGGGCATACAGATAAAAGATGCCGAACAAAGCCGCAAAAGCGCCCGCTATGGAATAAAACAGATATTTAAGACCCGCCATCACCGCCTCATGGCTTAATGTATGCAGCACCAGCGGCAGGGAAGTCAAAGTCATCATCTCGAAAAACAGGTACAGGCTGATCAGATTTCCCGCGTGATCCAGCGCTACCAGAACACCCATGACGATCAGGTAGAATCCGAAATACCGATCCTCGTGTTCTTCATGTTTCATATATTCAAATGCGAATATGCCGCCCAAAGTCCACGCCGCAACGGTCATCCCCGCGAACAGGCGGGTCATATTGTCCATGCGCGCCCGCACCTCCAGCGTATCCGTCAACTGCCATAAAGTAAACTCATAGTCTCCCACCGTCATCAAATACAGCACGATACCGGAAGTCGCCGCATAGACAAGAAAGATCAGGAAGCACTTCAGCTTCCGGTTCCTGATCCGATCCTGGAAAAAGAGCAGAAAAAGCCCTGACAGGACGGGAAGCAGAATCGCCGCCCCAAGTAAGTACATAACAGTCATCTTCTCGCTCCTCCTTTATGCAAACATATCAATCCCTGCATGAATCAGGTCTGTAATCGGCTGTGACAAAAGCCCCAGCACAAAATTCAAAAGTATCAAAGCCACCAGCGCCGCAGCCGCACCGGCTTTTACATGAATGTGGATGCCTTTGACATTTTCAGGAATGTTCACCGGCGTATAGATACGGATGACCGTGTGCAGGAAATAGACGGCATTCAGTACGGTACTGACTGCCAGCACGATCAAAGTGACCAGGGTCTTTTTCGGATCCGCCCCCAAAGCCGCCGTCGCAAAAAGCAGTTTGGATATAAAGCCCGCCAGCATGGGGATGCCTACCATGGAAAGGCTTCCCACCAGAAAAGCAGCGCCTGCCAGCGGATTTCTGAAAGCAGCGCCCTGCAGCGCCGGATAGGCTTTCTGATTACCCGACGCGTCCGTAAGCCCCTTGGCAGAGACAAACAGCAAGGACTTGGTAACCGCATGCGTCAGTATATGGAAGACTGCCGCCGTCATACCTTCCCTGGTCGCAAGGCCGATCCCCATGTAAACATAGCCGATCTGGGCAATGGAAGAATACGCAATCATCTTATAGATGTCTTTTGCCATGATCGCACTCACCGAACCCATGATCATACCGATCAGCCCAAACACAAACAGGACATTGACAATTTTGCTTCTTACGATAATATCAAATCCGATCACACGATAAAAAATTTTAATCAGCAGAACAATATAACTTTTAGATACCAGACCGGACAGAATCGCGCTGCTGGACGCAGGCGCGTAGCCATAAGCGTCCGGCATCCAGGAGTGGAACGGATACAGTCCGCTCTTAATGGCCAGCCCCACTGTGGACAGACTGATAATCACCAGCAGCGGAACCAGATACTCCCTCGTATCCACCAGATGCACAATCGCCGTATGCACATTTTCCATCAGAAGATGTCCCGTAATATCATACAGCATGGCAAGGCTTATCAGGAACAGACCTGAACCGATCAGGCTCATAACCATATACCTGGTCGCCGCCAGCAGGGAACGCCCGCTGCCGCGGATCATAATCAGGCCGCAGGCTGCGATGGTATTGATCTCCACAAATACATATCCCGTAAACAGGTCGTTGGTATAAATAATCGCCAGCAGAGAACTTAGCAGAAGATCCACCAGAATAAAATACAGATTGATCTTCCCCGGATCTACAACCCGGAACAGATGCTCCATCCCGCCCAGCAGGGAGAACAGCATGACCAGGGCAAATACCGTCGCCAGAAGCGCCTCCAGTACGCCTGCCCGGATCTCATTGCCCCAGGGCGCCGGATACCGGCCCATCACATAGACAAAGCTTTCCCCTGTGGCTGCCACATAAGACAGCGTAGCTATGGACATAACCGCTACCAGAGATACCACGGTAAGCGTCATATATTTGGCCGTCTTTCCTTTCATCGGCGTAGAAATGATACCGGCCGCCATGCAAAGAACGATGGAAAAGCACGGAAAATTCTGAACGAAATTCATCTGAGCTCCTCCTTCTGCATCCTGATCAGGATCTCATCCAGATCCAGTGAATGATATTTGCGGAACAGGCATACAGTCAGAGACAGCATAAGCGCCGTAACGCTGACAGACACGACAATACCGGTCAGTACCAGGCCGCTGGGAATCGGATTGATATATACTTCCGCATCCGTAACCCCATTTTCCACAATGGGCGCAATGCGTCCGTCTACGTATCCCATAGCCGCCAGGAACAGATAAACCGCCGTATCCATAATATTAAGCCCTATGATCTTCTTGATCATATTTTTATGAAGAAGAAGGGTGGTAAAGCCTACACCGAACAGAATCACTGCCGCGATCTCCTCTATATTCATCCAAAGATTTGGTCCCATATTTACATGCCTCCTCTTCTGAATAATGCAAAGAAACAGTACATGGTACACGCCACTTCCAAACCCACAAAAATATTGATGGGAAGAATCATGCCGCCGCTCAGTATATTCCCCGGCGTTCCGGAAGGGATCACGTTTTTGATCATATTGGCGCCTGTATAGAAATAATAGATCATGGTAACGCTGTATAAAGACAGCGCGCCCACTTTCACCCTGTCATAAGTCTTCTCATCGAAAAACCGCTGCATCTTATGAAATCCGAACGTGGTCACATACAGGATCAGTCCGGCTCCTATGGTAGCGCCGCCGGAGAATCCGCCGCCCGGCGACAGATGGCCGTTCAGAATAATATAAAATCCGAACAGGAAGATGACCGGTACAAGGATACGGGTAACCATCTGTAAAATAGCATCCGGTTTCGACTCATACTTCCAGTCTGTCTCTTTTGTATTCTCAATCTCTTCTTCATTTTTGCGCAACAGCACAATCACACAGGTGGCCGCGATAAAAAGCACACAGGTCTCCCCAAACGTATCAAATCCTCTGTAACAGAGAATCATATTGGTAACCATATTGACTGCGCCGAACTCTTCCATGCCGTGTTCCACATATCTGGCCGACACTTCATTATTATTAGGTCCGTCAGGATCACCGAGCCTCGGTAAATAGGATACGGTCAGAAGCAGCACCGCGATCAGAAGAAAACATAAAGCCACGGATCCCAGCACATAGAGAATCCGAAACGCCCGCATCTCTTTATTCTTGTCCAGGTCATCTAGGTACTGCATCACCTTATCTTCATCCAGACGATCCGGATTGAACACAGATCTGCCCCGAAATTCCGCCTCCCGTAAAGGACGCATCTCCATCTTTCCCTCAAAAGGGTCTGTCTCGCCATTCACCCATCTGGTCAGCCGGCTCCACAGACTGCTTTCATAATCATCCCTTATCCTGCTCATGACTGCTCCCTCCTGCCAGTGCTTTGATCTTCCGCAGGGTGACAAAAAACAGGATACTGCTCACACCTGCCCCCACAGCCGCTTCTGTAATCGCCAGGTCCGGAGATTCCAGAAGAAACCAGATCACCGACATAATCAGGCTGTAAGACATGAATACAATCACCGAAATCAGCGGGCTTCTGATAAAGCTGACCGAAACCGCACATACGATCAGAAAGATCAGAAGGATTACCTTAAATATTTCCATCTTCCGGCACCTCACATTCTTCTTTCAGATTCTCGTTAATCATAATCTCCAGCTTCCCGATCATATGAGACGACACCGGCCCCGCAAGCCAGAAAAAGACGATGATTAACGCCAGCTTAAGCGTGCTTAAATTGATTCCGCTAAGAATCATAAGCCCGAAAATAATAAAAAGGATTCCCAGAGAATCTCCCATAGCGGCAGAATGCATCCGATTTAGCACGTAATGAAACCGAAAAACGCCGAACACCGCCACGCACAAAGTCAGAAGACCGGTTACGATAAAACCGCCTCCGATGATCAGCTGTGCCCATTCCATCATTCTTCCTCATCCTCCTGTTCTTCCTCATATTCAAAAAAAGCGGCTCCTTTGATCTTGCGCTCCTGATAAGCGCCGCCGTAAATCTTCGTCAGGACAACCACCGCCAGGAAACTGATCATGGCATAAATCAGACATACGTCAAACAGGTATGTCTCCCGCATATAAAGCGCCAGAATCGCGATTTCCACAATGGTCATCGTACCGATCATATTGACGGCCACAACCCGGTCAGAAAGTCCCGGTCCCAAAATCGCCCGGATCAGACACAGGATAATCAGCACTCCGATCACAATCATACAAAAAAGCAGAAAACCATGATAAACACTCTCATACATATTATTTTACCGCCTCCATCTCTTCTAACAGCTTTACGAAGACAGAGTCCTCCATCCCCTCCGCGAAATCCCTGTCCAGGCAGTGTACATAAAATTCACTGCCTTCCAGAGACACAGTGATCGTACCCGGCGTCAATGTAATGGAATTTGCCAGAACAACCCTGGCAAGCTCCGACTTCAGACCGGACGTAAAATGAACGATCCGGGGTTCTACCTGATACTGGGGCGAAACGATGAAATGAAGCACCTGCCGGTTGGCTTTGAGAATCTCTACGATCAGTATCACTATGTACTGAAAAACCATAGGCAGAAGCTTGATGGCACGCGTATCCTTTTTTATGCTATAACCCATAAATTTACAGCAGAACGCAAATAAGGCAGCGCTTAAAGCAAGCCCTGTCAGTAAGATTTCCGGCGTAACTCTGCCATTAAATATAATCCAGAGCAGCAGAAATACAAGAAACATATCCCTTTCCTCCTTGTTCATCAGATATTTAGTTTACACTTTTTTTATAAAGAAAACAACCATTTTTAACTTTTATAACAGAATTTTTACGTCAAAATCCGTCAATAAAAAAAGGACGGTATACCGCCCTTCATCCGACTGTATCCTGTATATGTTTTACATACAGTCTGCGTATACTCTCATATTCTCCCAATCCTCTCAGTACACAGCGCACCGTAAACCCCTCCGCCTCAAACCGGCTTTTCCAGGATTCGCCGTCATCACCGGACATATCGTTCAAAGCATGGTCTCCCGCCACCACCATAAAAGGCGCCAGCGTCACGCGTCCGGCTTTGTAAGCGCGAACCGACGAAAGCAGCATATCCAGAGACGGAGAAGCTTCCACTGTCCCCAAAAACACGTTGGCATACCCCATCGCTTTGAATCTGCCGTCCAACGCCGCATAGACCTCATTCACCTGATGGGGCGTGCCGTGGCCCATCAACACCAGGGTGTCTGAGGAAGGCAGCTCCTTATATTCCTCCATGACCGCCCGGATAACCCTGTCGGAGTCTTCCTCACCGGAAAGAAGCGGCCTGCCGAAACGAATCGACATGAACCGGTCCTGAAAGACAAGCGCGTCCTCTGTCATCCGGTCGTTCTCTATCCCGCCGATCACATGGGTCGGCTGCACGATTACCTCCGTCACCCCGTCGGCAAGCATGCGCTCCATGGCTTCTGTCACCGTATCAATATGTACTCCGTCCCTTTGCCGCAATTTCCGTATGATCCTGCCGCTGGTCCATGCGCGGTATACGGCGTATTCCGGAAACGCGTTTTTTATGTCCGCCTCGATTCTGTCGATGGTTTTCTCTCTCGTCTCGTTGACGCTTGTCCCGAAGCTGACTACGAGAATTGCTTTGGAATATTGCATAACGGTCTCCTTTGTATGGTCATATATGCCTATACTATAGCATTCTTGATTTATAAATGCAACACGTCTGCTTTCTGTTTTCTATTCCACAAAAATGCGAGTACTCGCAAAAATTTTCATTAGAAGCTGTAATCTTCCGGACGAGCATAGCCTGGACGGTTGAACGACTTTTCTACGATTCCGCGAAATCGCTCCAGGTCCGCTCTCGTGGTAATCTTAAAATTCCCTTCATCGCCCGGTATCATGGCAATATCCATGTGATCCAGTATGGCAGGCTCTGTGGAGCCGTTGATCGCAAGGATGCGTTCAGGCAAAAGCTTCTGGTTGGCTTCATAGTATCTTCCGATGCGGAAGACTTCGGGCGCC
>DKVI01000064.1 GCA_002491115.1 Lachnospiraceae bacterium UBA7182
AAATTTTTTATGCGTCAGTGCTGAGTATACCTGAGGACCTCCGCAAAATCCAGTGCTGTCCGGGTTTCCGTCACAACCGTTTCTCTCCTGCTGCCAGCAGTTCCGAAATCATGAAGACATCTGCAATACCATTACAGATATATACGCAATCCACCTTCTCAGGCCGCCTGGGGTTCACAGGGAATACGGATTTCCTTTATCATCTGTTTATTCATTTCGTCTATGCAAACAACCGAATTGAGAGGATCATATGGCCGCTAGTAAACTTCCAGTACATCCTCCATTTTTGCCATAAATTCAACATCTGCCTGAGGAATACACCATTTCTTTACAAGCCATGGTTTGATTTCGTATTTTTCATGGCTTCACAGACTGTACTGTCGGTGATATGATCGACCACTTCCAGACGAATCAGCTCGCCAGCAATTGCCTGCATGGTCCAGCGGGAGGCTCCTTCCGGCGGTTCCGAACAGAGGCTATGGCACATATCCGGGCTTCCACATCGCCGGTCACCTTGCGGTGACGGTTTTCTTGTACCTTGCGGCCAGGGGCTGCTTCCATCCCCTCCATGACGAACCGCTGCGCAATGCCTGCAATGATAGTGCGGGAAGCTCCATATGCGTCTTTGATGCGGTCGTATGTCCATGCCTTGTTTTCAGGCTTCTGGTCCAGCTTTAGCAGTATTTGCGCATGCTTTATGCGATAACCCTTTCCGCTTTTTTGTATTAATTCTTTTAGTTCCTGTATATCACCGTTTGCCAGCGTGACAATGTAGCGTAGCATATCTGCGTCCTCCAATACCGTTTTTAATGGAGTATAGTAAATTTTTCCAGCACTGTAAAGTATCGTTACTAACCGGATGAAGTACTACTTTATATAGGCAAATCTTTCAAACAATCGTCAAACCAGTTAAATGCCAGCGTAAGCATTAGCATGTCTGAATCACTGATAGTTTTCGCATGTGCATCAATCCTATGCCTATTAATCAGATCGAGAAAACTTTCAAACTTTACCTTATCAATAAATACTTTATCAAACAACGACCAATTCTTCGTAATCACCTGCTTTACATTCAATAAATAAAAATGATTTTCAACTAAATTATTAATTTCAAGGTCTTGAAGTTTTTCTCTCTCTTTTCTTCCAGATTCAATTACTTCTAATAATTTCCCTTTAACCTTTTTATTACCATATTGCATCGTCATCTGTAAAAGCATAAGCTTTCTAAGTTTATCTTCCAAGACATTCCGCCTCGAACTAACCTTTACCCATGCTTCTTCTTTACTTGTCATTTTACCTTCTGTCTTATGATTTTCTTCTAAGAACAAGCTTACAGCATTGATCGTAATATAGAAATTTTCATTCACCTCTTTTACAATCCCATAGCCTAGCAAATGTTGCATTTCTTTCTTTTTAAACTCTAATCTTTTCTTCAATTCTTCATTTCCATCTACCGCCAGCGTTTCCAAAAGTTCATATTCATTCGGATACCATGTTTTCAACACTCCTAAAATCATCTCAACATAATGAGTAATCTTTCCATCATATTCTTCCTTTTGTGAATCATATTCAAATTTTGAAACCTGGCACGGTCTGTTTACATCTATATTAGCATTAATCAGACTACAAACATGTCTTATAAGAAACGGATGTCCGCCGTAATCCTCTGTCAATTTGGTATATATTTCTTCATCAAAAATAAGCCCCATATATTTTCCTATATCACCAATCATATCCCTGACATTACTAAGATCGAATAAGCTTAGATATTCTATAGAAATCATAGAAAAAATAGGATTTTCAATATTATTCACATAAGCCGTTTCTATACATAAGGGATTTACTCCCGCTACCAAAAAAGTAAAGCTGTCTGGTGCTTTTTGAAATACAGAACGAATTGTTTGCCAAAACATACAATAGTCTGAACCAGTTTTCCAATGATCCCTATCCGATGTCTGAAAACATATATGTTCGACCTCATCGAACATCAAAAGCACTCTTGACCCTATTAATTTATTAAAGTGAACAATATCTTTTTCAAATGACGCAGCAGCATTTTTCTCAGAATATTTTTCCTTATCTTCAAAATTTTCCGATTGCAAATGGTATTTAGTATATATTTCACTAACAATATAATGTAGGAGTTCATTCCATTTAAGCATATAGATCCCAGGATTTTGGCAATCAATATAGATAGAATATCCTTTTCTAACAACCATCTGCCTTTCCAACGCATATAACACAGAAGTTTTTCCTGTTTTTCTCAATCCAAATAGTCCACTTTGCTCTCCCATCAGATATTTATCGTATAATTTTTGAATCAAAGTGTTCCTACCATAAAAATAAGCTTCTGTTTTTAATGGAGACTCTAGTGCAAACAAATCTCGATTATAAAAATATTTTCTTAGCTTAGCACTGATATAATCTTTGGACAAACCTTTCAATAAGATTTCTTGATAAGTAAAAGGGACAATAATTCTTGCATCTTTGTTTGCAATATTTATGCCATTAATTTTCGATTCAATAGCAGCATCCTTGCTGATCAAAAAAACACATACTTTATCCAGACGATTATCATATTCTTCTAACGTCTTATCAATAAAATCTAAAGATCTGCTTTCAAAATTACTATATGGAGAAAATAATAATAAAACTTCATTATAAAGGTTATAATAATCTCTCAGTTCCTCACTCGGCTGAAGGAAATCGAGTATATAAGAAGTTGTTTTAAATACACCTGCCTTGGAAAATGTAATTCTGAAATACTTGGCCATTTCATTTATAACCTTTTTTTCATCCTCACCACCACAAATATTTAATCCCTTTTTAATTCCTTTAAATCTATTATTTTTACTGTAATTATAAAATTTTTTTGTTTTGTAACTTTTATAACCGGTTTTCAACACTTATCTCCTCTCCATATAACTAAATACTAATTATATACAAATATATCTGCGGTGTAAACCTCTCTTATATTCTCCAGACTCGTAACAACATAATAGCCAAATTATAGCCACAATATTTGAAAGAAAAACTCAATTTTCCTATAACAATCCACTCAATTTCTCAAATTTACTCTGCACATTAATCTGATTATCATCTACTAATTTCTGTATCCACTCCGTATCTTCATTTTTATATGGATCACTCCAAAAGCGTTTAATAAATTTTACCACCTGTCTGTTCAATGTCCATTTTAAATTTGATGCATCATTAATAGTATCAAAATCTTTAACCGTTTGCCGTGCATCTGCATTTCCAAGCAAATATCTCAATATTAAAACATCTGCAAAAGTAAACGGCATAACATCGCCATCAAACTGCAATAATGACATGTATGGTCCACCCTGTTTAATATCATTCGTTACCAACGAATATGTACCAAGTGTCTGCGCAAGAGAGATTGCATACACTTCACCCAAATCACCTGCTCCATATAAAATCCTGTTTTCCTTTACATGATTTTCAAACATTGTAAAAACGGACTGTTCTTTCAATTTTTTATCAGTATATACGTCAATCTTTCCTGATGCAATATCTTTGTCAACCTCACTCAAAATATTCTGCCCATGATTTTCAAGTTCTATATCTCGAATTTGCTGATAAATAATCACACCATCTTCAAAAAAATCGAACAATATATTCTGAAGACCTGCACGATACAAATGAATGATTACATTGGTGTCCAAAGAGGCTCTCAATCTCTCAGCCCCCTTATCAGCTCATTCAAGTCATCATGGTCCGCAGGATGCGTGACAAGCTTGTCCTTAATATCTTCCACAGATAAATGATAACATGTTAATGCCTTTTCAAGCGTTTCCATTGGAATTGCGTTATGATTATAATTATAAATCACATAATCAATATATTCATACGGTATGTCTATTGCTCTGCTTGCCTCATTTAAACGACCATTACCGCCAACACTTCTAAGGAGATTCCCTACCCGGATCTGATTACGCTCATTGTCAAGCCATACTCTTTGCGCATGATCAATTTTTTCAAGGTTTTCCAGTCTGTTCAACACCGTCTCAAAACTTACATTGAATTCCGACATCATCCTCGCTATATCCATAGCTGTCAGCTTGTTATGAACAAAATCCATAATCTCCAAATCCAGGAATTTTTCAACTTCATCTGCCGGCATCAATAAACAGACAGCAAAATAATTAGCTTCCTGTTCGTTCTCGTCTGCACTTCTTCCAGAAATTGTAATTGCATCATCTATGAAAGAGTGCGTGTCTTCCATATGAAGCTGGATATGGCCGATTTCATGCGCTAAAGTAAAAATTTCTCTGGCCAGTCGACTACATGTATTTGTAAAAATAACCATGTCACTATCCTTCTTCATACTAAATCCCAGGTCTGCATCTTCTCCCAACGGATATCTTAGAAGTTTATATCCACACCTTTCACACTCTTTAAAAAGATCTATGATTCCATATCGGCAGGTTTTGCATTTTTCACGAAAGGAATCTGCCTTGATTCGTATCTCCCGCTTTCTGGTATTCTGCATGTCTGTCTCCTTTAAATATTTGCATCGCGCTGTAGTTTTGTATATAAATGCTTATTTGCATAGAATAAATCCAGCATATCAAATATCTTTTCTGACGAAGCATGATCAGAACCGGCTCTGTACGAAACAGCCGGAGTTTCATCCAATACCCTTGTTATATCTCCTACTGTCACATCTAAAAGATTTGCGATCTTAGAAAGAACTTCAAGTGTAATATTATTAGCTCCGCTCTCAATACGGGCATACTTCTGCCTGCTGACGCCAATCTGATCAGCCATCTGTTCCTGTGTAAAATTTTTAGCGCTTCTTAATGCTTTAATACGGCCTCCTAACAATTCATTCACAGTGATTCCTCCATTTCCATGTACTATCATTCTATCATTAAAATATGCAAAGTCAAGGGGAATGTTATGTTTTTATTACATTTATTTTTTACTATGTTATATTTTTAAATCTTTTTCATACCTCCATCCAAGAAAATCCCCCCAGAATACAAATCCGTACTCCGGAGGGATCATTTTGATTTATCTGATAATCTTTCTCGGGCACTCCTCTTTACATTTGCCGCACCCGGTACATTTGTCATAATCCACATGGGCCACATTGCCTTCCACTACGATGGCGCCCGCCTCGCAGTTCTTTACGCATTTCATGCAGCCGATGCAGCCCGCCTTGCAGGCTTTGGTGACATCTTTTCCTTTGTCATGAGAGTTACACTGTACATAATGTACGCCTTCTGCCGGTACCAGCTCGATTAACTTCTTCGGACATGCCGCCACGCATTTTCCGCAGGCTTTGCAGGCGTCCGGATCTACTACCGCTACCCCGTTTATGATATGGATTGCGTCAAACTGGCACTCCTTTACGCAGGCGCCGTATCCAAGGCATCCAAAGGTACAGGTCTTATCTCCGCCGTTCTGCATCATACTGACGAACCGGCAGTCGTCCGCTCCTGTATATTCATAGTTTTTCGGAGCCATATCACAGGTTCCGGCACATTTTACAAACGCCACTTTACGCACACCCGCGTCTGCTGCCACACCCATAATGGCTGCGATCTTCTCTCCCACGGGCGGGCCGCCCACCGGACAGCCGTTGACCGGAGCTTCGCCTTTAACGATGGCTGCTGCCAGATTGTCACAGCCCGCGTATCCGCAGCCGCCGCAGTTATTTCCCGGAAGGCATGCACGGACAGCGACTTCTTTTTCATCCACCTCTACTGCAAATTTCTCACCGGCCGCCCCAAGGAACAGTCCGATGAAAATTCCAACACCGCCGACAATCACTGTGGCGATGACAATACCCATTACGCTCATCCTTTTGCACCCCCTATATTATACCTGAAAATCCGCAGAACGCAATCGCCATCAATCCTGCGGTCACCAGCACGATCGGAGAACCTTTCAACGCCGGGGATATGTCATTATATTCCAGTTTCTCACGGATACCTGCCAGAAGGATAATGGAAATGGTAAAACCGCATGCCACGGCAAAGCCGTTGACGGTACTGGTCAGGATATCATACCCTTTTGTTGCATTGGTTAAAGCCACGCCCAGCACGGCGCAGTTGGTGGTGATCAGCGGAAGATATACGCCCAGCGCCTGATATAAAGACTGCATGGTCTTTTTCAGGAACATCTCCACAAACTGTACCAGACAGGCAATGACCAGGATAAATACAATTGTCTGAAGATACGTCATCCCCAGAGGGATTAAAAGCACTTTATCAATCACACTGGTCACAAAAGATGCCAGCGTAATGACAAAGATAACTGCCGCTCCCATACCCGCGGCGGTCTCCACTTTCTTGGACACGCCCAGGAAAGGACAGATTCCAAGGAACTGGCTTAATACTACATTATTTACCAGGGCGGACCCAATGGCAATCATCAATAATTCTTTCATCTGTTCCTACCCCCTATTCCTTTGCGTTCCCGCATTTGGCTCCGCAGGAAGCACAGTCCGCATTACAGCCGCTCTGGATTTTGGACACGTCTTTGCCCTTGTTTGCCAGGTTCAGTTTCACTTTGTTCTGTACACCGGTCAAAAGTGCCAGCACGAAGAAGGCACCCGGCGCCATGACAAAGATAGATACCGGTTCATAGGATGCCGGAAGTACGGCAACACCGAAAATTTTTCCTGCGCCTACCAGCTCACGGACAAGTCCGATACTGGTAAGACCCACCGTAAAACCAAGCCCCATACCGATGCCGTCAAACAGGGACGGGATCATGGGATTCTTGGAAGCGTACGCCTCTGCGCGGCCAAGGATTATACAGTTTACCACGATCAGCGGAATATAAAGCCCAAGACTGTCGTTCAGTGTCGGAATATATGCCTGGAGCAGAAACTGCACAATGGTCACAAAGGACGCTACAATTACGATGAATGCCGGAACACGCACATCGTCCGGTATCACTTTGCGAAGCATGGAAATAATCAGGTTGGACATGGCCAGGATCACCATGGTGGTAAGTCCCATACCCAGTCCGTTCATGGCACTGGTAGTGACCGCAAGTGTCGGACACATACCAAGCATCATCACAAATGTAGGATTTTCTTTTATAATACCGTTATATAAACGCTCACCTGCTGAATTCATATCTCACGCCCCCTTACTCAGCATAATAACCGGCTGCACTAAGCGCCGCGTTGACCGCGCCTGTGACGGCTTTTGTGGTAATCGTCGCGCTGCTGACCGCATCAATCTCGTTGGGCGCGGATTTGCCGGATTTGGTATAAGTGATTTCATCCGCCTGAATCCCTGCAAACTGCCCTTTGAACTGATCCGTATCCGCATTCATTCCAAGACCTGCCGTTTCACTGATGGAAAGGAACGAAATGCCCAGCATAGTCATATCATTTTGTATACCCACTGTCATCTGGATATTTCCGCCGTAGCCCTCCGGCGTCGTGATATTGATCACATGACCGATCACGTTGCCGGATGCGTCCAAAGCTTCCGCAATCTCGTTGATCTCCTGGGAGGTATAGCCCTTTTCGACCATACGTCCTGCAGGTCCTGCCACATCCGTCACTTCGTTAAAAGAATCCGCAGACGGAAATACTTCCGCATAAGCTTTTGCCTTTGCCAAAGCTTCCTGTTCCGCGATCGGCGCTGCGGTCAGTTCATGTACAAATCCGAGTAAAAGTCCTGACACCAACGTGATTGCCGTAAGAATCAGGGTATTTTTGATGATCTTATTCATTATTTTTTATCCCCCTTTTCTTTTACCAGGCCGAATGCCATGGGAACCGTATACTTCTCAATCAGCGGTACCAGCAGGTTTGAGAAGATGATCGCATAGGATACACCCTCTGCGGAAGCGCCGAAACAGCGGAAAATACCGGTCAGTACGCCAAGGACCACGCCATATACGATCTGTCCTGTCGTCGTAATCGGGCTGGTCACATAATCGGTCGCCATAAACCATGCACCCAGCATCAGGCCGCCGCCCGCAAGCTGCGCCAGCAGGTAAGAGCCGTCAAGCCCATGTCCGCCGAACAGAAGGATAAACACCAGAAATGTCACAAGATACGTTCCCGGAATCCTGATATTGATCACGCCCCGATACAGCATATAAGCCGCACCGATCAAAATAGCAATGACAGAAGTCTCACCAATGGTACCTGCCGTATTTCCGATCACCATCTGAAGGGTATCCACGGTTCCGCCTTCTCTTAATACAGCCAGCGGCGTCGCCCCGGTAAACGTATCATAAGCAAAATTTGTCATCCTTCCTGCGAAGGAAATCAAAAGGAAACACCTTGCGCCCAGAGCCGGGTTCATAAAGTTCTGGCCCAGACCGCCGAAAAGCTGTTTTACGATCAGGATTGCGAAGATGCCGCCCAGCACCGCCATCCACCAGGTCGCACCGACCGGAAGGTTCAGGGAGAGCAGAAGTCCTGTGACTACCGCGCTGTAATCCCCGACCGTAATCGGTTTATGCATCAGTTTTTCGTATATGTACTCGGTTGCCACACAGGTAGCAATAGTAATTAAAATAAGCAGCAAAGCCTTCATCCCGAAATGATACACGCCAAACAAGGATGCCGGCAGTAAAGCAATGACCACGTCCCGCATAATATTTGCGCTGGTCACTTTGTCTCTGATATGTGGCGAGGAAGATACTTTCCTTAAATCACCCACACGACTCACCTCTTTCTTTTTTCAATTATTTCTTACGGTTAGCCATAACCATACGTCTTACATTTTTGATCATCTGCGCCAGCGGCCTCTTGGCAGGACAGGCATAACTGCAGCATCCGCATTCCACACATTCCATACCGTGCCATTTCTGGAAAGACTCCAGATCGAATTTCTCCGCAAACTGCGACAGTCTGGCCGGAATCAGTCCTTCGTCGCAGGCCGTCACACAGCGCCCGCAGTTGATACAGGCCGTCGTCGGAGACTCCGACACCGCGTCATTTGCCAGACAGGTAATGGCGGAAGTGGTCTTTGTCGTCGGAACTTCCAGGTCAAACATGGCAAATCCCATCATGGGGCCGCCGGAGATCACTTTCTTTTCCTGGGTCTTGAATCCCCCGGCCGCTTCAATCAGTTCCGCCACATTGGTTCCCATTCTACATTCAAAGTTGCCGGGATTGGCAATGGCGTCGCCGGAAATGGTCACGATTCTGGAAGTCAGCGGCTTTCCTAAAATAACCGCGTCATAGATAGAGGTGATCGTATCGCAGTTGTCCACTACGCATCCCAGGTCCGCCGGCAACATCCCGGAGTTCAGATCACGGCCGGTCACCGCATGGATCAGCATACGCTCCGCGCCCTGGGGATATTTGGTCTTCAGGACTTTTACCTGGATGCGGCTTTCGCCTTCACATTCCTTTTGCAGAATTTTGATTGCCTCAGGCTTATTATCCTCTATACAGATACAGCCCTGGGCGCTTCCGAACAGCTCCAATACCACTTTCAGGCCGCCTACCACTTTCTCCGGCCGTTCCAGCATAATGCGGTAGTCGGAAGTCAGATACGGCTCGCACTCTGCGCAGTTCACAAGCACATAATCTATCTTATCCGGCTCTTTGGGAGAAAGCTTCACATGCGTAGGAAATCCCGCGCCGCCCATACCGACCACTCCGGACTCACGGATCACTCCCAGAATATCCTCTTTTGTCATCTGGTCAAAAGGTTTGATGGAAAGCCCGGGCGCTTCTTCATACAGTCCGTCGTTCTCAACCACAATAGAGTTAACCTTTGCCCCCGTGGATACGAAATGAGGCTCGATTGCTTTTACTGTACCGGACACGGATGCATAGACCGGCGAAGATACAAATCCCCCTGCCTCTGCAATCTTCTGTCCCACCAGTACGCGGTCGCCTTTTGCCACGGTCGGAGACGCAGGCGCGCCGATATGCTGCGACAGCGGATAGATCAGGTCCCCTTTTGGCATATAGGGGACAATCGACTTATCTTTTGATAAATCTTTGCCGTCATAAGGGTGTACGCCACCCTTAAAAGTTAAAGTAGCCATAAGAATCCTTCTTTCTATAAATATTCCGGCATTACCCGGATAATTGCACAAAACAAATACAAAAACTTGTGAAAAATTGAACAAACTGCCGATACCAACAGAGGACATACGGGCGTCCCGCATGTCCTCCTTACAATCCGTCTGAATCCTATATTACTCGAAGTCTTCCCCGGCATCCTCGGCAGGAACCTCCAGGGCCTTCATACTCAGGCTGATCTTGCGATCTTCGCCGTTAAAATCTACCACCTTCGCGGTGACTACCTGGCCCACACTCAACACATCTGACGGCTTTTCCACATGTTCTCTGGAAATCTGGGATACATGAAGCAGTGCATCCACACCCGGCTCCAACTCCACAAAAGCACCG
Source organism: Lachnospiraceae bacterium UBA7182 (assembly GCA_002491115.1). Taxonomy (GTDB): domain Bacteria; phylum Bacillota; class Clostridia; order Lachnospirales; family Lachnospiraceae; genus Hominiventricola. The sequence goes on from DKVI01000064.1 coordinate 10,376, forward strand.
AAGTCAGTCATGCGTGCCACTTTGCCTTCTACCGTATTGCCGACTGCATACTTCTCGTCTGCGGTCAGCCACGGGTTGGCGTCGTCAAACTTAAGGCTTAAGGCAATCTTGGTACCTTTAATTTCTTTAATTAATACATTTAACTGGTCACCGACTTTGAACATCTTCTTCGGATGTTCCACACGGCCCCAGGACATCTCTGAGATATGCAGAAGTCCGTCTGCACCGCCCAGATCGATAAACGCTCCGAAGTCAGTCACGTTCTTGACGGTTCCTTCCACAACGTCGCCTTCTTTAATCCTTGCAAATAACTCTTCCTGCAGCTTAAGCTTTCTCTCTACCAGAAGCTGCTTGCGGTCGCCGATGATTCTCCTTCTTCTGGGATTGAACTCAGTGATCACAAATTCGATCTCCTGATCCGCATATTTCCCCAGGTTCTTCTCATACATATCCGATACGAGGCTTGCCGGAATAAAGATCCTGCTCTCGTCAATCACGACGCTTAAGCCCCCGTCAAGCACCTGTGTGACCTTCGCCGTCAGTACTTCTCTGTTCTCAAAGGCTTCTTCCAGTCTTTTGCTTCCCCGCTCTGCGGCAACTCTTCTGTAGGACAGCTGTACCTGCCCGTCTCCGTCGTTCACCTTCAGAACCTTTACTTCCATCTTGTCTCCCGGAGAAACCATCGTGGTCAGATCCGCGTTCTGTATATTGGTATACTCATGCCTGGTTACGATACCGTCTGACTTGTAGCCTATATTCAAGATGATCTCATCTTTTTTAACGTCAATGACCGTGCCCTCTACGACCTCTCCTGTTCTAATAGTTTTTACTGAATCTTCCAACATCTGTTCAAAACTCAACTCTGACACCTTGTTTGAACCTCCTCAATAATTTTCTGTGGGGTGGAAGCCCCTGCTGTAATACCTATAAGGCCAGTAGATTGTAATACGTCTAAATCCAGGTCATGGACTGTCTGTATATAGTAAGTTGCCTTGCATTCCTTTCTGCAGATCTCAAATAACTTTTGGGTATTTGAACTGTGGCTGCCGCCAATCACTATCATGACATCTACTTCTTTCGCAATACGCCGTGCTTCCGTCTGCCGTTCCTCCGTCGCATTGCAAATCGTATTTACAACAATTCTATCATAACTCTTTTTATCAAGAATTTCAACTAAATCTTTAAATTTCTTGTAGTTAAATGTCGTCTGGGAAACGATACATAACGGAACCTGTTCTTCCGGCATGAATTCTTCCGCCTGTGTCGCCGATTCAACGACATATGCCTTTGTCCGGCACCATCCTTTGATACCTTCCACCTCCGGGTGCCGGTCGTTTCCGATAATCACGATCTGACGGCCGGCCCTGCTCTCTTTTTCCACGGTGCGGTGGATCTTCTTTACAAAAGGACAGGTGGCGTCCACGCATATAAGCCCCTGCTTTTCGATCAAATCATAAATGTCTTTTCCCACGCCATGGGAGCGGATGATGACCGTCCCTTCCGTGATCCGTGAAAGTTCTTCCTTATTATTGATTACCCGCACGCCTTTTGCTTCCAGGTCCTGCACCACGACTTCATTATGGATGATGGGACCGTAGGTATAGATCGGTTTTTTCCCATGTGCTACCTGCTCGTAAACCGTATCCACCGCCCGCTGGACGCCGAAGCAAAACCCGGCGCTTTTTGCCACCTTTACCTGCATAAGGACAATATCCTTTCCGCCACCTCATCAACAGACATATCGGAAGAATCCACAAGGACGGCGTCTTCTGCCTGACGAAGGGGCGAATGCTCCCTGTGCATATCCCGGTCGTCCCGCTCTATGATATCCTGTTCGATCTTTTCCATGTCCGCATCCTCGCCTTTTTCCAGCAGCTCCAGATAACGGCGCCTGGCCCGCGTATGGCTACTGGCCGTCAGATAAATTTTCACATCCGCCTTCGGCAGTACCACGGTACCGATATCCCGTCCGTCCATGACCACATCCGCCTTTGACGCAAGTTTCTGCTGCAGCTCCACCAGCTTTTCCCTGACTGCAGGCACAGGAGAGGAACAGGAGGCCATATTTCCCACCTCTTCCGTCCGTAAATACCGGTTTACATTTTCTCCGTCCAGAAGCACTACCTGCTCTCCATCCTGATATTCGATGGAAATGTCCGCCTGCACACATGCTTTTTTGATGGCTTCCATATCCTGCGGGTCCACATGATTGCGGATCAGATACAGCGCCATGGCCCGGTACATGGCTCCCGTATCCACATAAATATAATTTTTTTTCTTCGCGATCATCTTTGCGATGGTACTTTTTCCGGCTCCTGCGGGACCGTCGATCGCTATGCTGTAACCCATGCTTACATACCCCCTGTAACAGTTCTGGCGGCTGCGGCTGCTGTGGACCAGGCAATCTGCAGGTTAAACCCTCCGGTCACCGCGTCCAGATCCAGCACTTCTCCGATAAAATAAAGACCCGGTACGTTTTTACATTCCATGGTTCCGGGATCGATCTCACGCACAGATACACCGCCTTTTGTAATAACAGCCTCATTATACCCTCTAAGCCCTGTAACGGTCAATTCCATTTCTTTCATACAGTGCAAAAAACGCATCCGTTCCTCTTTTGTAATCTCATGAACTCTTTTATCCGGAGAAATCCCGCTTTGTTCCGTCATAACCGGAGCCAGTCTGGCAGGAAAGAACGAAGGAACCACATTCCGAAACTGCCGGTTTTTGGATTCGTCAAACTCCCGCAGGATTCTGGCGTCCAGCTGCTCCCTGGTCAGCGCCGGTTTTAAATCCAGATACAGCTTCAGTTCTTTTTCGCGAAGCCTTTTGGCACAGACACTGCTGGCGCTTAAAATCAAAGGCCCGCTGACTCCAAAATGGGTAAAAAGCATCTCTCCGAAATCTTCAAACAACAGTTTCTTTCCGTCTTTCACCTGAACAGCGACGTTTTTAAGAGAGAGGCCCTGAAGCTCCTTTACAAAGGGTTCACGAATATTAAAAGGAACGAGAGATGGGCAGCAGTCTGTTACTTTCAGTCCAAAGTCTTCGGCGAAGCGATAGCCGTCTCCGGTGGAGCCGGTGCTTTCATAAGAAAGGCCTCCGGTTGCCACAAATACCGCATCCGCGTAAACGGACTTATCTCCTGACAATTTCAGGAAGAAACCGGACGGCTTTTGATCCGGGCCGCCGACAGGCTGTATCTTCTGTACTTCTGTATGTAAATGCACCTGCACGCCCGCTTTTTTGATGGCACGCTTTAAAGTATCAAGCACATCCGCCGATCGGTCCGACTGCGGAAACACCCGGTTTCCCCGCTCGACTTTCAGTTTTAGGCCTTCCTGTTCAAAAAAATCCATCACATCCTGATTCGTAAAGCCATAAAAAGCACTGTACAGAAATTTGGGATTGCTTTTTACACTGGCAAGCAGCTCTTCCATATCGCAGGCATTGGTCAGGTTGCATCTGCCTTTTCCTGTAATGTACAGTTTTTTCCCCAGCTTCTCATTTTTTTCATACAGATCTACGTCGGCTCCCTGCCTCGCCGCAAGAATGGACGCCATCATCCCGGCGGCGCCGCCGCCGATTACCGCAAGTTTCATCGGATTTACTCCTTCATTCAGACATACACATATGAATGCCAGTATACTGCAACAGCCTGCAAAAATCAATTAACTTCCTCAATTATTATATGATAACTTTTTCATATTATCGCTGCTTTTGTACATACTAAGAGCAAAGGAGGTGCTTTTCATGTCGCATATACAATCGTCTGTCACCGAACTTCCGACCAACTGTAAATCTGCCGCCGAGCATACAGCTCAGGTACTGCAGGCAGAAGACAGATACGCAGATCTGACCGATCACTGCCGTCAGAAAATCACAGATCTGGAACAGGATCTTTCACGAACTACAGGTGAAAATGTCGTACTGGTAGCCTATCGCAGGTAAAAAGATTTCAGGGGAACGGTAAAAAACAGTTTCCCTGAAATTTTTTATATTCCCCTTGTATCCGGGCACGATATGTGTTATCATCTTCATATGAACATATATTCAAATATAAAATCAATATATGGAGGTCATTATGAATCAAGTATTAAGTTATGAATCCGTGATACATACAGAAACATCCGGAAAACGAAAATACAGCAGGCAGGTATATATCCTGGAACATCTGGGATGTGCCAACTGTGCGGCCAAAATGGAAAAAAGGATCAGCGAGCTTCCCGGCGTCTCAGAAGCGACCATCACATTTGCCACCAGACAGCTTCGCCTGACCGCTGACAACCCCACAGCTCTCTTTCCGCAGATTCAGCAGATCTGTGCTTCCATCGAGTCGGAAGTGACCGTACATCCAAAAGAAACGACTTCCCGGTCGGCAGATCCGCCCGTCACCCTTCAGGAAGCAAAAAAAGAAAACCGAAAAGCGGCTGTGGGCATCGGAGCGGGCGCTGTTCTGTTTATTCTGATGGAAGTGCTGGAACATACAGCCGGCACAAACGCCTACACACTGCCTGTCTCCGTCCTCGCCTACATAATCCTGGGCGGCAAAATCGTACTGACCGCGTGTAAAAATCTGTTCAAAGGCCGGATTTTTGATGAAAATTTTCTTATGAGCATCGCGACTTTAGGCGCTTTTGCCATCGGAGAATATCCGGAGGCCGTGGGCGTTATGCTGTTCTATCGCCTGGGCGAATATTTTGAACATATCGCAGTGGAAAAAAGCCGCTCACAGATCATGGACGCGGTCGATCTGCGTCCTGAGACGGTCAACCTGATCACGGAAGACACTGTGCAGACCATCGGCGCAGAGGAAGCGTTCCCGGGAGATCTGATCCTGGTACGCCCCGGAGACCGCATCCCGTTGGACGGAAAAGTCATGGATGGTGAGAGCCGCATCGATACCTCTCCCGTCACCGGAGAACCGGTTCCCGTGCAGGTCGGGCGGGGGGACGAAGTACTCTCCGGCTGTGTCAACACCACCGGGCAGCTTAAAATCCGCGTCGAGAAGCCTTTAGAAGAATCCATGGTTACCCGCATCCTGGATTCTGTGGAAAACGCGGCTGCCAGCAAGCCAAAGGTGGACCGCTTTATCACCCGGTTTGCCCGCGTCTATACGCCGGTAGTCGTATTTCTGGCTTTGGGAACCGCCGCCCTGCCCCCGCTTCTGGCCGGCGGAGACTGGAATTACTGGATCTATACGGCGCTTACATTTCTCGTAATGAGCTGCCCCTGCGCGCTGGTCTTAAGCGTGCCGCTGGCTTTCTTCTCCGGCATCGGAGCAGGCTCCAAAAAAGGCATTCTTTTTAAAGGCGGCGCGGCGATCGAAGCGCTGGCAGACATTAAAGCAGTCGTTATGGATAAAACAGGAACCATCACAAAAGGAAATTTTGTTCTTCAGAAAGTGATCACCGCAGGGAATCTGACCGAAGACCAGCTGCTTAAACTGGCGGCAGGCTGTGAGCAGTCCTCCACCCACCCCATCGCCTGCAGCATCACGACGGCGGCGAAAGCAAAAGAAATGGAGCTTACAAAACCCTCTACATTAAAAGAGATCCCGGGAGAAGGCATACTGGCTGTCATAGACGGAGAGATCGTTCTGTGCGGCAACCGAAAACTGATGGAACACCATCTGGTCAGCCTTTCTTCCTGCACGATGGAAAGTTACGGCACGGAAGTGCTCATTGCCGTGGAAGGCGAATTTGCCGGATACATGGTCATTGCGGATACGGTCAAAGCAGACGCCAAAACCGCCATTGCTGATCTAAAAAAGCAGGGGCTTACACCTGCCATGCTCACCGGTGACGCAAAAAAAAGCGCCGAGTCGGTGGCATCCGACACCGGCATCGACGAAGTCCACGCCAAACTGCTTCCCCAGGATAAACTGACCAGGCTTCAGGAGATCCGCGGCAAATACGGCTCTGTCATGTTCGTAGGGGACGGTATCAACGACGCCCCTGTGCTGGCAGGCGCGGATGTGGGCGCGGCCATGGGAAGCGGCGCGGACGCCGCCATCGAAGCCGCCGACGTGGTCTTTATGACCTCCGATATGGAAGCAATCCCCCAGTCCATCCGGATCGCCAACACTGCCGTTCATATCTCCTGGCAGAACATTGTCTTCGCGCTGGCTGTCAAAATATGCGTGATGATCCTGGGACTTTTGGGATTTGCTTCCATGTGGATGGCCGTCTTCGCCGATACCGGCGTAGCCATGCTCTGCGTGCTGAACTCCGTCCGGATATTATATAAGAAATAAAATCCCATACATTGAACCGGTTTTACAGAATATCAATATATTCTCCCGCCAGCGCCTTATTCATGCTGCGCACTGCGCAGAATTTCCCGCACATACTGCATGTGTCGCTGTGGTCGTCTTCAGGGCTTCTGTCGTCCCGGATCGCTTTGGCTGTATCCGCGTCCAGGGCGCAGGCAAACTGGGCATCCCAGTCCAAAGCCCTGCGGGCGTCCGCCATCCGGTCGTCTATATCCCGGGCATGGGGGATTCCTTTGGCAATATCCGCCGCGTGAGCCGCGATCTTGGAGGCGATGATGCCCTGTTTTACGTCATCCACATTGGGCAGCGCCAGATGTTCCGCAGGCGTCACATAACATAAAAAAGCTGCGCCGTTCATGGCCGCCACCGCTCCTCCGATGGCGCCGGTGATATGGTCATAGCCGGGTGCGATATCCGTCACCAGCGGTCCAAGTACATAAAAGGGCGCGCCCATACAGATGCTTTTCTGCACTTCCATATTGGCCGCCACCTGATTCAGCGGCACATGGCCGGGCCCTTCCACCATGACCTGGACATTGTGATCCCAGGCGCGTTTGGTCAGTTCCCCCAGACGTACCAGCTCTTCGATCTGGCATACGTCCGTGGCGTCCGCCAGGCATCCGGGACGGCAGGCGTCGCCTAAAGAGATCGTCACGTCATATTCCTCACAGATATCCAGGATTTCGTCAAAATATTCGTAAAACGGATTTTCTTCCCCCGTCATGCTCATCCAGGCAAATACAAGGCTTCCGCCCCTGCTGACAATATTCATTTTCCGTTTATGTTTACGGATCTGCTCAATGGTTTTCCGGGTAATGCCGCAGTGCAATGTCACAAAATCCACGCCGTCTTCCGCGTGCAGACGGACGACGTCGATAAAATCTTTCGCCGACAGAGTCGCCAGGTCTCTCTGGTAGTGAATCACACTGTCGTACACCGGAACCGTACCGATCATGGCCGGGCATTCCCGGGTCAGCTTCTGGCGGAACGGCTGCGTATTTCCGTGGCTGGACAGATCCATGATGGCCTCCGCGCCCAGCTTTACGGCGCTCATGACTTTCTGCATCTCCACGTCGTAATCTTTACAGTCCCGGGACACGCCCAGGTTCACATTCACTTTGGTGCGAAGCATACTTCCCACGCCTTCCGGCTCCAGACAGGTGTGGCGCTTGTTGGCGCAGATCGCCACCTTTCCCTCCGCCACCAGCTGCATCAGTTTTTCCAGCGGCATATGCTCTTTTTTGGCAACCGCTTCCATCTGCGGCGTCGCTATGCCTTTTCTCGCCGCGTCCATCTGTGTTGTATATTGCATTCTTTATCTCCTTTCATTTGCTTATATCGCATACATATGATTCAAAGGCCCGCTGCCTTTTCCCAGGTCAAGCCCGGATTCCAGCGCGCCTGACAGATACTCTTTTGCTTTTTTCACCGATTCTTCAAGACCGTATTCCATCGCCAGATAAGAGGCAATGGCGCTGGAAAGCGTACAGCCTGTGCCGTGGGTGTTGGGGTTGTCGATCCGCCTGCCTTCCACCCATACCGCTTTCTGGTCCTGATATAAAAGATCGTTGGCATCATTGACGGCATGTCCGCCTTTTAACAGTACAGCGCAGCGGTAAGTCTCATGCAGAAGTCCCGCTGCCCGTTCCATATCCTGTTTTCCCCTGATCTGCATACCTGTAAGCGCTTCCGCTTCCGGAATATTCGGCGTGATGACCTCCGCCAGCGGAAATAATTCTTCTTTCATAACCAGGGCGGCGTCTTCTTTCATCAGGCGGGAGCCGCTGGTCGATACCATCACAGGGTCTAAAACCACATGTCCGGCCCTGTATTCTCTTAATTTCCCCGCAACTGCCCGCATAAGCTCCCCGGAGGACAGCATGCCGATCTTGACGGCATCCGGACGGATGTCGGTGAAGATGCAGTCCAGTTGCTTTTCAAGAAACGCGGGGGGGACTTCCAGGATTCCGTACACGCCTGTGGTATTCTGTGCCGTCAAAGCGGCCACGGCGCTCATGGCATATACACCCAGCGCAGTCATCGTCTTAATGTCCGCCTGGATACCCGCACCGCCGCCGGAGTCGCTTCCGGCGATTGTTACTGCTGTTTTCATAGTTGATTCATCCTTATTCATCTTTTTTTATAATTGTAGAAGCGTTTTTACCGCCTCTGCCTTGTCCTCCGCCCCGAACAGAGCGCTGATCACCGCGATTCCGCTGATTCCTGTGCCTGACAATAAATGAAAATTGCCTGTGTGAATCCCTCCGATGGCTACCACCGGAATATCCACCGCCCCACAGATCGCTTTCAATTCTTCCAGCGAAAGCATGGTCACATCCTGTTTCGTCGTGCTTCCAAAGACGGCTCCGCAGCCTATATAGTCGGCTCCCGCAGCCTGCGCGGCCAGCGCTTCCGCCACATTGTGGGCGCTGCCTCCGATGATAGAGTCTTCTCCCAGCATCTGTCTGGCTTTTTCAATGCTCAGATCAGACAGTCCCACATGGACGCCGTCTGCCCCCGCTTTTAAAGCGATATCCGGCCGGTCGTTAATAATCAGCGGTACATCATAACGGCTGCACAGCGCTTTTAATGTGACCGCTTCCCTGACAAACAGGTCATCCGCCGCATTTTTTTCCCGAAGCTGCACGCAGGTGACGCCCGCTTTTAAAAGTTCTTCCACCGGGCCTGACAGGTCTTCCCCCGGCTTTAACCAGCCCCTGTCCGTAACCGCATACAGTTTCATGATTTTTTTATCTGTCTTCATTGTCTTCCTCCCGTCTGATCCCATGACAAAGCTCGTCCAGCGCGTCGAACAGATGGACATGAAAGCTTCCGATTCCCCCCTGCGTCCTGTCGGTACGCTGCCCGGCAATCCAGGCACTTTCTTTCCATATGCTCCCGGCCGCACAGGCAGCTTCATAAGGCGCCAGGCCAGCGCCGCAGAACAGGGCGCAGAGCGCGGACAGCATACATCCGCCCCCGGTGATCCTGCGGATTCTGTCATCTCCTCCGGTCAGTAAAGTACTCCTTTCTCCGTCCGATACCGCATCCTTTGTCCCGCTGACCAGGGCCGCACATCCGTATCTTTCCGCCAGCATTTCCGCCAGTTTCAGCCGAATCTCATCCTGCAGCGCCAGATTACTCTCCACACCTCCTGAGTCGCCTTTTTGTACGTTAAGAAGCGCGCACGCTTCTTCTTCATTACAGCGAATCAGGGAGGGCGTGACCCTTTTAAATATAAGTTCCATCAGTTTGATCCGGTACAGGGTCGCCCCCGCGCCTACCGGGTCTATGACGACCGGATGGCCAAGCTCCATGGCTTTGGACGCCGCAAGCACACAGGCGCATATTTTATCCTCATTGGGAACGCCTGTATTTAAAAAAGTTGCCTGGCAAAAAGATGTGATATCCTGCACTTCCGCCGTATCTTCCCCCATGATGGCGCTCCCCCCGGCCGCCAGGAGGATATTGGCCACATCCTGCATGGACACGGGATTGGTCAGGCAATGGACTTTCGGTGTTGTCTTCTGTAACTGCTGTACCCATACGTCTCTGACCATCTTACTGCCCTGCCTTCTGAAACTGCGTCAAAAACCGGCTCTTTTCCATAACGGTGACCAGCCCGAAAGCAAGGACGCTTCCCACTGCCGTGGAAATCATAAAAGGCGCCACATAAACAAACAGTCCCGCGGGCGCGGCCCCCATCAGAAGCTTTGCCACCGGATAGGCCGCAAGTCCGCCCAGGATGCCCGTTCCAAACGCTTCGGCCATACAGGTCAGGTTTATTTTACGCGTCTTTGCATACATAAGGCCGCAGCACAGAGCTCCCACCATGCTTCCCGGAAACGCCATCAGGCTGCCCAGTCCCATCAGATTTCTTAAAAGGCTGGCGCAAAAAGCGATGCCGACGCTCCACCAGGGACCTAACGCCACTGCTGCCAGCACATTTACCATATGCTGCACCGGCGCGCATTTGCTGCCCGCTATGGGAACGCTGAGCAGACTTCCCGCCACCGCCACCGCGGTCAGCACGCCGGCCAGCGCCAGCCTTTTTGTCATGTGATCCTGTTTCATTGCTGTTTTTCACTCCTCTCACCTGATATCTCACCAAAAAAATAAAAGATGCACGCGGGCATCTTTTATTTTTCATCAAAGAGAACGATTATCTTCCTGTTGAAACATATTCCCTACGTTGGCATTATCCAAATCAGGTTACGGGTCGATGCACCATAAGCTTCCTCTCAGCCGGCTTCCTGCCAGCTCCCCGATTCCATATGTAATTGTGTTATAGGTATTATAAAGGTAAATTGGACGGATTGCAAGGAGAAAATCCCGGGAAGTCCTGAAATTTTCCAGGACTTCCCGGGGGCGGGACTATCTATAACCTCGCCCCAATAATTATTCATATTTATCAAACCATATTTCTTTACAGGAAGGATTCTCCCTTCAGTCCGTGTTTTATGTCCTCATTATACACAGCGCCGGATATAATAGCAATTATATTTTACCTGTAAAATAACAAAACAGCCGGATTCAGTAATGACCGATTCCGGCTGTTTTGCCATTTTCTTATTTACGTTTATATTTTGACAATACATAAAAGATCAATAGATGTACCCCTACAGCAGCCGACATATATACAATACTCAGCAGCGAAGGAAAATGAATCCTGTAAGAATATTTTTTACTCTATAATCTTAAGAAATATTTCCGTAGGCATCGCAGTAAAATTCCACTGTCAGCAATTTGGTAGCAGAAACTCCTGCATAACTGATCGTTCCTGATACCGCTACCTGAGCCGTCCGGCTGCTGTCGATCAAAGCATAGTCGCTGCCGATCTGCTCCCATTTCCCGTTGCCGCTTGTCTTTACAGATTTTATAGAACTTACGCTTGAAATATACTGCCTGCCTGCATTTAACTGTGTTTTGAACGAAGCGGAAATCTCAATGGTGCAGCTTGACGATTCTCCCCATGTAAAACTTTTCTTTTTAGCATAAGGAACCGTCGATCTGTCTGCTATAAGCAGATCTCCATCCGCGTTTTCATCCTCACATAACACCGCTTCTGCAGATATAAGCTGCCTTACGATTTCTTCAAATTCCTCCGGGCTTCGCCAGTCTTCCTCTGTAAACTCTGACGCAGGTAAAAGCTTTACCTCCATCTCGGATTCCTCTGATAATGCCTGTACGATCTCCTGGTATTCTTTATAATACTCAGCCTTTTGCGCGTCCGTTACAGAGGAAGCGCTTGCAGGCATTCCAGATACAGCCATAACAGTCACCGCACAAATCATTGATACTGCTTTTTTTATAATCTTTTTCATTCTTTTATCCTTTCATCATTAAGTTAAAATCTGAAAACTACAGTCTTTCCACAATTCTCCTTATTCTATACTCTCAATGGAATCACCCCCTCTTATGATAAAATTCAATAATAATTTACTTTTTTCAACTATTATTGAATATGATTTTAAAAACAAGGATTCTCCGCCGTAATGTATGCAGAGAACCCCATACATTATTTATAGTAAGAACCTTCAACATATACTTTACTGCTATTATTATTTTCAATAAATACTTTATATTCGCCGCTTTGATCAAGATAAAAAACATGATTCACAGTACCTGAACCTGAAATATATCTTCTAACATTATCTGGTTCAACGATTCCGACTTTAACAGTCAAATCTCGGGGTTCCACATCTACAACAATAGAAATACAACTACCGGAATCCATCCAGAAAGCAGGGGTAGTTTTACGAACATTTTTTCCCATCGACCAGGAAATATCAACTTTAGAAGAACGCCCACTATCGTATACCTCTCCCTCCTCTATCTGTATATCTGGATCATCTCCTGTTTCTATATACTCTATACTTTCCTCCTTTTCATAAACCTCTTCTGTTTCCACTTCCGTAATATCATAAAGTATATCATACCCTTTTATAACGCCCGCACCGGCGGCATATACCGTAGTACTTCCCATAAGCATGCATACGATGGTCCATGCCGCGGCCATAGAATACCCTATTCTCTTCTTGTCTTTAAAACCTTTCATCTTTTCTATCCTCCTTAAAACATCACATTTACTTTCCGCAGCCATAGGCTGTAAAAGATACGTTTTTTCAGTGCTCCAGACAGCGGTTTCCAACAGCGTGCGTATGTATATCTCTTTATTTTCTGTCCGGCACACTGTTTCGTCGTCATAATCTTCGCTGTATTTTCGATAAGCTTCCTGTATCTGTCCGATGACAGACGGCGGGCAGAACCAGTAACAAATCCGAAGAATCAGCAGCATCCTCCGCATGCACAGATCACCGTGCCTGTAATGAATCAGTTCATGCCGGATCACCATCCTGAGCCGTTCCTCATCATAATCTTTCCTTCCAAGATAAATCCTGGTGCGAAGCAGTCCTCCGATGCACGGCGCGATCCCTTCCACATAATAGACGCGGATTCTTCTTTTCATATTCATAGAGCGGCCTGTCTGCTCCGCAAACCTGGTTTCTTCAGCCATTTCTGACATATAAGCATGTCTGGCAGAATACTCGTTGTACAGGAGCCACCCGTACCTGACCGCGCTTATAAGGACGCCAATGATCCAGAATATCCCGAACGCTGCGCTGACTTTCATGAGCAGAGGCGTCTCGACCATAAAATATCCCTCCCAGGAGCCGTCTCTGATATCATAAAAGCGCATATATACCGCCATATACATGACCGGTATAAAAAAGCTCAAAATCACCGCCTTTAACCCATAATATAAGTACCTGACAGAACGGTATCCCGACAGCGCCCGTTCCGACAGACGCCAGAACATATATACGGCGCAGCCTGTCAGCAAATTAAACAGCAGTACCATGTCCAGTTTCATCCATCCTCTATCCATCCATATATTCATCCAGAAGCTCCTTCATTTTCTGTAAATCTTCTTTTGTTATATCAGAGGTCTCCACAAACGAAGCAAACATACTGTATCCGGAACCGTGATACCATTGCTTTTTAAAGTTATCCAGTTCCTGTTTCCTGTAGGCTTCCATATCAATCTCAACATGCCACTGGTAAGAATGATGCTTTTTATACCGGCTCACCAGACCTCTCTTCAGCAGGTTTTTCATAAACGTAGCAACCGCATTATCCGCATAATCTTTCCCGTAATATGCTTTCAGCCGTTCCTTTATCTCGTACACTGTCAGATCTTCCCCCGATTCCCACAGGCACTGCATAATTACCTCTTCGGCGGGCGTCATTTTCCTGTCCATTTTTATTTACCTCCTTTCCGTTTTGCACTTATTCAATTTATTTTTACTTTTTTTCAGCAATTATTTACTTTTTTATCATAATACAATGGGCTGCCTGTGTCAATGAAAATTTGCAAATTGGCCATACTGTTTAAAGCTCTAACGGGAGGCTAGAGCACGATTTTTCTTTTATCGCCTTCTCCCATGCCGTTTTTTCTTGTTCCATTAAATCGGGGTTCGCATATTCCGCCAAAGATCCCCTTGCTGTTTTTCTCTTTTCTGTTTTGGATGTTTCCGGAATAAAATCGTCCAACATAGCCCCACCTCTTTCAATTCATAATCTAACTGCCATCTACTGCCAGTTCTCCAGGATCTCCAGTATCCTGGCCTCATAGTCCCCTGTCAGTTCCTCCATGCCGCCGCCGTTGCGGACGTTGGTGTCCGCGCCCCATTCGCCGTCATGGAATTCCCATATATGATAGGAAACCCCTCGATATTCAAAATCTATGCTCCCGCAGCCGTCTTCCTCATTGACTTTATATGTCCATCCTTTTTCTTTGATGTAATCAAGGACACGTTTCAGACGATCATTTTCTTTCATATCCTATACTCCTGTTAAAATTCCATTATTTTTATTATTCTGTTTCATCTTCTCCCAGGATACTGCTGTCCGGAAATGCTTCCACCCGCGCATCGTCATCATCGTCATCCGCACACAGGCTGATCCGAAACTGGATGCCCGCTATGATAACCAGCACCATGAACGCGGTGATGCCTGCAATCAGGATGCATTTGGTTCCTTTTGACATGCACTGTCTGCTTATATATACGATCGCCAGCAAAAGTACAGGCACTGCAAGGTACCACAGATAGATGGTAAGTACCGTCAGAATCAGCGCCGCCAGGCTGTACAAAAACCCCTTCCACAGCGCTTCCCATATGGTTCCTTTGTCAGGGCAGAAACGGGCCGACCGGTGGCAGACCGCCATACACAGATTCACATAGACCAGAAAAATCAACAAAAACACCAGATTGTTTACGCCTGAAAACATATTGTTTCCTCTTTACAAACCTTCTCTTTTATGCTATATGATAAAAGCGGAGGAAATATCATATGAACAGACGAAATTTTCAAAAAGAACTGGATCAGATACTGGAAAAAGTATCCCGCGAAGGGCAGGTTCCCTCACTGCTTCTTCACTCCTGCTGCGCGCCCTGCAGCAGCTATGTGCTGGAATACCTGTCCGAATATTTCCGGATCACCGTTTTTTACTACAATCCAAACATCTATCCGCCCTCGGAATATCACACCCGCGCAGAAGAGCAGATGCGCTTTATACAGGCCTTTCCTGTCCGCTATCCGGTGGATTTTATCGAAGGGGAGTATATCCCGGAGGATTTTTATGACTGTGCCCGGGGGATGGAACGCCTGCCGGAAGGCGCAGAGCGCTGCTTTGCCTGTTACCGGCTAAGGCTTTTTCACACTGCCCGTATGGCAAAGGAGAAAGGCTTCGACTATTTTGCCTCCACCCTCTCCATCAGCCCTTTAAAAAATGCCGAAAAACTAAATGAGATCGGAGAGCTTCTTTCCCGGGAATACCGGATACGCTGGCTTCCCAACGATTTCAAAAAGAAAAACGGCTATAAACGCTCCACAGAGCTTTCCAGAGAATACTGCATGTACCGTCAGGATTACTGCGGATGCGTCTATTCTCTTAAGGAACGGCATCCAGAGCTTTCCTGACGGATCACCTGGTAGGAATGATCTCCAGCCAGTATCCGTCCGGGTCCTGGATAAAATAGATACCCATGGAAGGATTTTCAAAGCAGATACAGCCCATCTCTTTGTGGAGGGCATACGCCCCCTCATAATCATCTACCCGGAAAGCCAGATGGAACTCACAGTCGCCCAGATTATAAGGGCGGTCCATATCCCGAAGCCAGGTCAGTTCCAGTTCAAAATCGCTTTCTTCATTTTTCAGGTACACGATAATAAAAGAACTGTCTTCTGCGGTCTTTCTGCGGCACTCTGTCAGCCCCAGGGCTTTTTCATAAAAATCCATGGACCGTTTCAGGTCCGCCACATTATAATTCTCATGAATCATCTGAAATTTCATCGAATCCTGCCTCCTGCTATCTGATTCTGTCCGGAAAACCGACTTTGCGCTGGACTTTGCGCAGCGTCTTCGCAGCCGTATATCCTGCTTTTTCCGCATTTTCTTTGATGATGCCGTCGATATAGGCTTTATCCTTTGACAGTTCATGATACCGCTCCTGCAAAGGTTTCAGCACGCTGACCACTGCCTCGCCTACCGCCATCTTAAACTCGCCGTAGCCCTTACCGTCAAATTCTTTCACGACTTCGTCCGGTGTTTTGCCGGTACATGCGCTGTAAATATCGATCAGATTCCTGATTCCTGGCTGCTCCTCCCGGTATAAGATCTGCGCCTCCGAATCCGTCACCGCGCGTTTGCATTTCCGCATAACCGTGTCCGGATCATCCATCAGATAGATGGAGCCGTTGGGATTCTCGTCGGACTTGGACATTTTTTTGGCCGGGTCCTGTAAACTCATGATCTTCGCGCCCACTTTTCCTATATAAGCCTCCGGCACGGTAAATACGTCCCCATAGACTCCGTTGAACCGCTGAGCGATATCCCGGGTAAGCTCCAGGTGCTGCATCTGATCAATTCCCACCGGCACCACGTCCGCCTGGTACAGAAGGATATCCGCCGCCATCAGAACCGGGTAAGTGAAAAGTCCCGCATTGATATTGTCCTGATGTTTGGAAGCTTTATCCTTAAACTGTGTCATCCGTCCCAGCTCCCCCATATAAGTAAAGCAGTTCAGTATCCATGCCAGCTCCGCATGGCCGGACACATGGGACTGATAATACAGGCAGTTCTTCTTTGGGTCGATCCCCGCCGCAATATAGATCATCAGCAGATTACGCGCTCTCTGCCTTAATGTGGCCGGGTCCTGACGCACCGTAATGGAATGCATGTCCACCACGCTGTAAAAACATTCGTATTCATCGCACAGGTTGACCCAGTTCTTAAGCGCTCCCAGATAGTTTCCAAGCGTCAGATTACCGGTCGCCTGCATACCGCTGAATAATACTTTTTTTCCGTTTATCATCTTCTTTTCTTTACTCCTTAGGCCTGAAATATGGTTACAATTATAGCACAGTTACATTTTTCATGCAATCACCGGCGCTTTCGCATCTCTTCCACCATAATGTCCTCAAACTGCGCGCCGCAGTTTTTCACTTCCGTAAGTACCGTCCGTATGCCTTCCCTGGACCTGTGCCAATTGTCCCGGCTGATTCCTTTTGTCACCACAGGACACACAAGGATCTCCGTATCCGGGAAGCAGACCTGATAGTAAAGCTTCGCCCGTCTGGCATGATAGGCCTGGCAGCAGAGGATCGCCCGGTTCACACACAGGCCTTTCTGGTCCGTCACCTCTCTGGAACGCAGGGCGTTTTCATAAGTAAAGGTAGCCTGATCTTCCCGCCATACACATGCTTTTGGCACTCCGGCTTTCGTCAGAATATGATAAAAATACGCCCACTCTGTCGGAAACGCCGGGTCCTTGTCAAAATACCCTTTCAGTTTCCCGTATTTACCCGAGGGCAGCACCACAGGGGCATAGCCCTCTTTCCAAAGGCCGGCCGCCCGAAGCGCAAGCGCTTCTTCCTCCGACCCCGGAAGAAAGATAATATCTGCGGGTTTAAGGGCATCTTCTAAAAATACAAACTTTGTATACTCGTCAATAAAACTCATGTCAGCCACAGATACCGCTTTCTTTGATGGCCTGTATCGCTTTTTGGATCTCTTCTTTCGGATATACCAGAGCCATGCGGACATAGCCTTCCCCGAGCTTTCCGAAAGCGGTGCCCGGAACAACGATCACGCCTGCTTTTTCCATCAGATCCAGGGAGAATTTCTCGCTGCTTGTATAATTTTTCGGAATCGGCGCCCACACGAACATGGTCCCCTGACCGTCCGGCACTTCCCATCCGATCTCGCTTAATCCTCTGCACAGTGTATTACACCGTTCCTCATAGAGCCTGCACTGTTCTTTTACGCTGTCCTGAGGCCCCGTAAGCGCCGCGATCGCCGCGTACTGCACAGGCAGAAAGATCCCGTAATCGATCTGGGAACGCACCTTTTTAAACATCTCGATCATCTTTGTATTGCCCAGCGCGAAGGAAATGCGCATGCCGGTCACATTGTAGGACTTGGACAGGGAATAAAACTCGATCCCCACATCCATGGCGCCTTCATAGGATAAAAAGGACTTTCCTTCTTTGCCTCCATATACCAGATCCGCGTAGGCATTGTCATGAAGAATCGCCACATGATATTTTTTCGCAAAGGCGATGGCTTTTTCATAGAACTTATCGTCCGCCACCGTACAGACCGGGTTGGCGGGATAGGAAAGAACCATAAACTTTGCCGCCCGGGCCGTATCTTCCGGAATATCGTCAAAATCCGGCAGAAAATTATTTTCCTTATACAAAGGATAGGTGACCATCTTCGCCCCTGTCAGCTCCGGTCCGATGCCGAACACCGGATACCCCGGGTCAGGCACAAGCACGATCTCCCCCGGATCACAGAATTCCAGCGCAATATGCGCCATCCCCTCCTGGGAACCGTAAAGCGCCATGATCTGATCTGTCAGAAGCTCCACGCCGAATCTTTTTTTATAAAACGCCTGCACCGCCTCAAGAAGCTCCGGCCGGTCTGCCAGCGCGTATTTATAGTTCTCCGGGTCCTTGCAGGCCTCCTGCATGGCCTCCATGATATGTACCGGAGGATGGAAATCAGGCGTGCCTACGGAAAAATTGTAGACCGTCCTTCCTTGTTTTAACAGTTCTTCTTTTTTTGCATTCAATACAGAGAAAATCCCTTCTTCAATCTTCCGGGATCTTCTGGAAAATGTCAGTTCCATATAAAAGCTCCTTTCAGTCTGCCCGCAGCCGGGCTTTTCTGCCTGTTTATGCGGGAACTGTTTCCATTTTACAAAAAACTGCCGGAAAGTCAAGTACAGGACTTGCAAATGCGCGCGCATTCTGTTAAAGTGAAGGGGTAAGAAATACAGAAATGTCTGTAAGAAATGTGAGGTTTACAAATGTCCAACACTTGTGATGAAACAAAGTGCAATGGTGACTGTGCTTCCTGCGGCGGCGAAGGCGTAACCGTAACGCTGACCCTGGATGACGACTCCACCATCGAATGCGCCATCATCGGAATCTTCGATGCAAATAACAAGGAATATATCGCCCTTCTTCCGCTGGACGAGGACGGAAAGAATACGGACGGCGAAGCGTTCCTGTATCGTTACATAACCAGTCCCCTGGGAAGTCCCCAGCTGGAAAATATTGATGACGACGAAGAATACGAAGCCGCATCCGAAGCCTTTGACGAGATGCTCGATTCCATGGAATATGACGAACTGGTATCCGAAGAAAAACTGAATTAAGCGTTTAAAAAGACCGGCAGCGGCTTATAAAAGCCATGCCGGTCTTTTTTGACTGTTTACTGGTTTTTATCGTAAATGATCTTAAGGCCCTTTAAAAGCAGTCCGTCGTCCAGAATAATCTCATGCCTGCAATGGGGGATCAGAGACTTCGCAAGGCCGCCGGTGGCAATCATCGTCAGCTTCTGTCCCATCTCTTCCTCAATCCGCTCCAGCATGCCGTCCAAAAGCGCCGCGTTTCCGTAAAAAACACCGCTTTTCATACAGTCCACCGTATTTTTTCCGATCAGCCGGGCAGGAGGCTCGATGCTGATCTTGGGAAGCTGCGCGGTCATGGCCGTCAGGGTATCCGCGGCGATGCGCGCGCCCGGAATAATCGCGCCCCCGATATAGTTTTTCTTTTCATCCACCACGCAGATGGTGGTGGCCGTCCCCATGTCAATGATGGCGGCCGGCACCGGATACTCGTGGATTACAGCCACGGCATTGACGATCCGGTCGCTGCCCACCTGCCTTGGGTCGTCCATCAGGATATTTAACCCGGTCTTCACGCCGGGGCCGATGACCATGACTTCACGGCCCAGGATTTTCTCCATGGAGTGTTTTACCGTGTTGGTCACCGGCGGGACGACGGAAGATATAATCCCGCCGTCCAGGCTGCCGGTCTGAATCCCGTGAAGCTCCAGGATATTTTTAA
This sequence comes from Lachnospiraceae bacterium UBA7182, assembly GCA_002491115.1. Taxonomy (GTDB): domain Bacteria; phylum Bacillota; class Clostridia; order Lachnospirales; family Lachnospiraceae; genus Hominiventricola. Next base: position 30,072 of record DKVI01000064.1, read on the forward strand.
AACTGATGGCGTATTCCAGTTCCGTCCGGGTGGAGACGGTAGAGAGACGTTCCTCAAAACAGATGGCATTGCCCTCCACACACCCGACCACAATATTTGTATTTCCGATATCTACTGCAAGTATCATGTTTTTATCTCCCGTTATATTTTCGCTATATCAATCAATGTCAGCTTCCGGCTGTCCGTGTTCTCCAGAGAGGTCACCAGCGCTTTCGCCGTGTCGATGGCAGTCAGCACATGTACGCCGGTCTCGATGGCGTTGCGGCGGATAATGAATCCGTCATGGCCGTGTTCCACGCCCTGGGAAGGCGTATCGATGACCAGGTCGATCTGATGGCCCAGAATCAGGTCCAGAATATTGGGGGATTCCTGTTCCAGCTTGCGGGTCATGCGCACCTGCACGTCCGCTTCTATAAGGGCTCTTGCCGTTCCTTTTGTGGCAAATATATTATAACCCAGCGCCTCAAGCCTTCTGGCGATGTCCACTGCTTCGGCTTTGTCTTCATCGCGGACGGTCATAATCACGTTCCTGTACCTGGGCAGGCGGATACCGGCTCCTAGAAACGCTTTATAAAGCGCCTCGTTAAATGTACGGGCAATTCCAAGACATTCCCCGGTGGATTTCATCTCCGGACCCAGGCCGATATCGGCGCCCCGGATCTTCTCAAAAGAAAAGACCGGCATCTTGACCGCAAAGTAATCCGCTTCTTTCTGAAGCCCCGGCGTATAACCCAAATCCTTTAATTTCTGCCCCAGGATCGCTTTTGTCGCCAGCGGCACGATGGGAATCCCGGTCACTTTGCTGATATAGGGAACCGTACGGCTGGACCGGGGATTTACTTCGATCACATACACATCCTCCCCCACGGCGATAAACTGAATATTGATCAGTCCCACCACATGCAGGGAACGGGCCAGCCTTCTGGTATATTCTTCAATCGTCGCCTTTACGCCCTCGCTGATACTCTGGGCCGGATAGACGGAAATACTGTCCCCCGAATGGATGCCCGCGCGCTCAATATGCTCCATAATGCCGGGAATCAGAATATCCTCCCCGTCACAGACCGCGTCCACTTCGATCTCTTTTCCTTTTAAATATTTATCTACCAGGATCGGATGGTCCTGGGCAATCCGGTTGATGATGCTGATAAATTCTTCCACATCCGTATCGTTAATCGCGATCTGCATCCCCTGGCCGCCCAGCACATAGGACGGACGGACCAGCACCGGATAGCCCAGCCGGTTCGCCACCGCTTTCGCTTCCTCGGCGGTATAGACCGTATCTCCTTTGGGACGGGGAATACCACATTCTTCCAGAATATGATCAAACAGTTCTCTGTCCTCCGCGGCGTCCACATTCTCCGCGGAAGTACCCAGAATCGGCACGCCCAGCTCCATCAAAGCCTGGGTCAGTTTGATGGCTGTCTGCCCGCCGAACTGCACCACCGCCCCGTCCGGTTTCTCCAGGCGGACGATATTTTCCACATCTTCCGGCGTCAGCGGCTCAAAATACAGTTTGTCCGCAATATCAAAGTCCGTGCTGACCGTCTCCGGATTGTTGTTGATAATGATCGTCTCATAGCCTTCTTTGGCAAAAGCCCAGGTACAATGTACAGAACAGAAGTCAAACTCGATTCCCTGCCCGATCCGAATGGGTCCCGAACCGATGACCAGTACTTTTTTTCTGTCATTTGTACATACCGCTTCATTCTCACTGCCGAATACAGAATAATAGTAAGGCGTCGCCGCCGCAAATTCCGCCGCGCAGGTATCCACCATCTTATAGGCCGCCACAATCCCGTTTTCTTCCCGCATCTTTTTGATCTCTTCCATACTTTTACCTGACAGTTCCGAGATCACCTTGTCAGGAAATTCGATGCGTTTTGCTTCCTGTAAAAGCTCCGGGGTGAATTCTTTTTGCGAAAGCGCCTGCTCCATTTCCACAAGGATGGCAATCTTATCAATAAACCAAGGATCAATCCGGGTCAGCTCATGGATTGTCTCATAGGATATCCCCCTGCGCAGAGCTTCCGCGATCACCCAGATCCTCCGGTCATCCACCACCGAAAGCTGTTTTTTCAGTTCCGGCTCGTCTAACTGGCTGAAATCATAAGACCGTAAGCTGTCCACATGCTGCTCTAAGGAGCGGATGGCTTTCATCAGCCCTCCTTCAAAACTGTCGCTGATGCTCATGACCTCCCCGGTGGCTTTCATCTGGGTGGTCAGCGTTCTGCGGGCGCTGATAAATTTATCAAAAGGCAGACGGGGCATCTTCACCACACAGTAGTCCAGCATGGGTTCAAAGCTTGCCATGGTCTGTCCGGTAACGGCGTTTTTAATCTCATCCAGTGTATATCCTACCGCGATCTTCGCCGCCACTTTGGCGATGGGGTAGCCCGTCGCTTTGGAGGCCAGCGCGGAAGAACGGCTGACACGGGGATTGACTTCGATGACGCAGTATTCAAAGCTTTCCGGATGCAGCGCAAACTGCACATTACAGCCTCCGGTGATCGCAAGCTCGCTGATAATATTCAAAGCCGAAGTACGAAGCATCTGATATTCTTTATCCCCAAGCGTCTGGGAAGGCGCCACCACGATGCTGTCGCCTGTATGAACCCCCACGGGATCGATATTTTCCATGTTGCAGACCGTAATCACATTCCCCGCGCCGTCCCGCATCACTTCGTATTCGATCTCTTTCCAGCCTGCGATACAGCGCTCCACCAGCACCTGCCCCACGCGGGAGAGACGCAGGCCGTTTGAAAGGATCTCTTCCAGCTGATTCTGATCATGGGCAATACCGCCGCCGCTTCCGCCCAGCGTATAGGCCGGACGCAGCACGACCGGATACCCGATCTGACTGGCAAAAGCGATTCCTTCCTCGAGGCTTTCCACCACAAGGGAAGGGGCTACCGGCTCCCCGATCTTCTCCATGGTGGACTTAAATTCCAGCCGGTCCTCCGCCTTCTTGATCGTGCCGGCGGTCGTGCCGATCAGTTTAACGCCTGTCTCCTTAAAAAATCCCCTCTCCTCCAGCTCCATGGCAAGGTTCAGCCCCGCCTGTCCGCCCAGGGTGGGAAGCACGCTGTCAGGCTTCTCTTTTAAGATCAGTTGTTCCACCACTTCCACGGTCAGCGGTTCTATATACACTCTGTCGGCGATATCTTTGTCTGTCATGATGGTTGCCGGATTGGAATTTAAAAGAACGACCTCCATTCCTTCTTCTTTGAGGGAACGGCAGGCCTGGGTGCCTGCATAGTCAAATTCCGCCGCCTGCCCGATGACGATCGGGCCGGAACCGATGACCAGTACTTTCTTTATATCAGGATTTCTAGGCATTTTTCTTCTCCTCCATCATCTCTATAAACCGGTCAAACAGATAACCGGAATCCTTCGGACCCGGGCATGCTTCCGGATGAAACTGCACGGTAAATATATTTTTTCCCACATACTGAAGGCCTTCGTTGGTCCCGTCGTTGACATTCTCAAAAGCGGGAACCGCCACCGCCGGATTCAGGCTTTTGGTATCCACCGCGTAACCGTGGTTCTGAGCGGAAATATATACCCGCCCGGTCTTTAAATCCCGCACCGGATGGTTGCCTCCCCGGTGGCCGTATTTCAGCTTATAAGTATCCGCACCTGTAGCAAGCGCCATCAACTGGTGCCCCAGGCAAATAGCAAAAACAGGTATATCTGTCTCATATAATCTGCGGATTTCTTCGATGACTTTGACGCACGCTTTCGGGTCTCCCGGCCCGTTTGAAAGCATGATGCCGTCCGGTTTCGATGCGATGATCTCCTCTGCGGAGGTATAAGAAGGATAGACAGTGACTTCACAGCCACGATTATTTAAAGAACGGGAAATATTGCGTTTTGCTCCAAGATCCAGAAGAGCGACTTTAAAGCCTTCCCGGGAAAGCGTATATTTGTCTGTGCAGGTGACTTTGGAAACTTCGTCCCCTGTGGCATATCCTTTCAGACGCTTCTGCACTTCTTCCATATCAAACTGTTCATTTGTGGTGATCATACCGTTCATCGTGCCGCTCTCCCTTAATATCTTCGTAAGAGCGCGGGTATCGATCCCACAGATGCCCGGAATGTCGTTTTTTTCAAGAAAATTCTGAATCGTGTCCTTCGAACGGAAATTGCTGGGAAGCCTGGATAATTCACGGACAATAAACCCGTCCACCCAGGGCTTTTCAGACTCCATATCTTCGTAGCAGATACCATAGTTGCCGATCAGCGGCCAGGTCATCACCACTGCCTGACCCGAATAGGACGGGTCTGTCAGAACTTCCAGATAACCGGTCATGGACGTATTAAATACAATCTCGCTGACGATTTCTCTGGTGGAACCGATGCTCTTTCCTGTAAAAACATGTCCGTCTTCCAGAATAAGAAATGCTTTCATTTTTTCACCATTTGTCCTTTCCTGTGTAAATGTAACCCCCTGGTTTAAAAATGCCCAAATTGTTAGTATTATACACGAAAGGGAATGATTTGACAAGAATTAATTCTGAACTTTTTCAAACTTCCGGACAGGTTTTCCGCGCCTGCAAAATCAGGCGTATCTTTCATGGCTTCTGCCGAAAGATACGCCTGATACCTGTACATATAAAGATCTGTCTAGAATTTACTGTAGCCAAAACCGTTGACAATCGCGTCAATCTTCTGTTTCGCTTTACACATCGGGCATTCTTTTTCATCAAAGGATGCATAACCTGTCATATCGTTCTCATCGAAGATACTGTTTACTTCGATCCCATAAACGTGATCTCTGAAGCTGAAGAAAGACGCAATTCCCTGTACTTTGCCTCCGTAATATTCCACGCTGCGGATCGCCTTTTCCACTGTCACACCGGTGGTGATTGATGTAGACATAATCAGGACGTTCTTCCCGTGGATCATCATTTTGGAATTGTCGCGGAAGATCATCTGGCCGTTGATATCCTGCTCCGGTGCAGTGATGTAGATCGTCTTATGCTCGTTCATGCACTGAATGCCGCATTTGGTCAGCTCCTGCGCCAGATAAGCGCCGATCACCATACAGCCGTTCAGGCAGATAATCGTATCTACCACCGTATTGTTCTCATACTTCCTTGCCAAGAGCTGCGCAGCTGCCTCCGCTTCATTCTGGCGGGCAAGAAGTGTAGTCAGATCCACATAATAATTGATGTGGGAGTGAGAGGTTATAAAATGGCCCGGAATAATCTTCAGAGCAATACGGCCGTCGTCCGGCGAAAAAATTTTAAACATGCGAGATTCCATGTATTGGTTCCCCCTTTACTGATTCATTATTTCAGACATGTCTGATTCTTTACAAATATTATACATAATCCCACCGGATTTAGCAAACTTTTTATACATATTTTCCATAAGAAATTCAAAAATTTATTAGATTGTAAACTTTATTATGTTTTAAAGTTGACATTCTCCCTTCTTTCTGGTATTTTGTTTCTGAAATTATCAGAATGGAGATATCTGGAATGCGTCAAAAGATAACCGTCAGGGAAATGACCCTGTGTGCATTGTTCACCGTACTGACAGCCGTCGGGGCTTTTATCAAGATTCCGGTGCCTGTGGTCCCGTTTACCCTGCAATTCTTATTTACCATGATGGCGGGGCTTTTGCTGGGCGGAAAGCTGGGCGCCCTCAGCGTGGGGCTTTATGCGCTTTTGGGACTTGCCGGACTGCCTGTCTTTGCAGAAGGCGGCGGCCTGTGGTACCTGTTAAAACCCAGCTTCGGCTATATCATCGGCTTCATAGCAGGAAGTTATGTAACCGGCAGGATCGCGCAGGGCTCCCATGTCAGTTTCGGACGGCTCCTTGGGGCAAACTTCTCAGGGCTTGCCATTGTGTATGGAATGGGAATGCTGTATTATTATGTCATCAGCAACTTTCTCATCGACGCCCCCATCGGACTGTGGCCTTTATTCCTTTACTGCTTTTTGCTGGCAGTACCCGGAGATCTGTGCCTCTGTTTTCTGGCGGCGGCGCTGGCCAGGCGGTTAAAACCAGTCATTACAACATTTTAAAAAGGAAATCTTCTCATGAAATTATTGGACGAATTAAAAGAAAAAATATTAAAAGGCGAAATGATCGGCCGGGAGGAAGCGCTCCTGCTGGCAGACGCTCCTCTGAAAGAACTGACAGCGGCGGCAGACGAGATCCGAAGGAAAGTGGCAGGCGACGGATTTGATCTGTGTACCATCATCAACGGAAAATGCGGGCGGTGTTCGGAAGACTGCAAGTACTGCGCCCAGAGCGCCCATTATCAGGCGGCCTGCCCTGAAAGCTATCCCCTGCTTGACACAGAAAAGCTGCTTGCAGGCGCAAAGCACAACGCTTTACAGGGTGTACTGCGTTATTCCATCGTCACTTCCGGAAAGCGCCTCTCCGACGTGGAAGTAGACCAGGTATGCGCAAGTATCCGCACCATCAAAAAAGAAACTTCCATAGAAGTCTGCGTTTCTTTTGGTCTTCTGTCAGAGGATGCCTTCCGTAAACTTAAACAGGCAGGCGTTTCCCGTGTACACTGCAATCTGGAATCTTCCAGGCGGTATTTTAAAGGAGTCTGCACCACCCATACTTATGAAGAAAAGATCGAGACTTTAAAAGCCGCCAAAAGAGCGGGCCTGTCCATCTGTTCCGGCGGTATCCTGGGGCTGGGCGAGACGATGGAAGACCGTATCGATATGGTGCTGACGGCCCGGGAACTGGGCGTGAAGTCCGTTCCCATGAATCTTTTAAATCCGATTCCGGGTACCCCCTATGAACATAACCGCCCCCTGACCAATGAAGAAGCCTGCCGCTGCGCCGCCGTCTTCCGGTTCCTGATCCCGGACGCTTCCATCAGACTTGCCGGTGGAAGAGGCCTTTTAGGCGACAAAGGGGAAGCGTGTTTTAAGAGCGGCGCCAACGCCGCCATTTCCGGCGATATGCTGACCACCGCAGGAATCACGGTGGAAACAGACCTTAAACTGATCAAAGATTCAGGATTCGAGGTGAAGCTGTACAATGGCTAAGGCGCTTTTTATCACCGGAACCGGCACGGATGTGGGAAAGACCTTCGTCACCGGTCTGATCGTAAAAAAACTAAAAGACAGCGGAAGAAACGCCGCCTACTATAAAGCGGCCATGAGCGGGAATGAACGCCGCCCGGACGGCAGCCTGATCCCCGGGGACGCCATGTATGTAAAAAAGATCTCCGGCATCAGCCAGCCCCCTGATACCATGTGCCCTTACCTGTATGAAGCGGCCGTATCCCCGCACCTTGCTTCCCGCATGGAAGGCAATCCCGTACAGATGGACGTGGTAAAACAGGGATATGAAAAAGTGTGCCGCACGTATGATTATGTCACCATGGAAGGAAGCGGCGGCATTCTCTGCCCTGTCTGCTTTGACGAAGAAAAACTCTGGCTGGAAGATATCATCCGTGGTCTGCATCTTTCCTGCCTGCTCGTGGCCGACGCGGGCCTTGGCACAATCAACAGTGTTGTCCTGACCACAGAATATATGCGCGCCAAAAAGCTCCCTGTAAAGGGCATCCTTTTCAACCGTTTCCATCCGGGCGATCCGATGGAAGAAGATAATCTGCGCATGTGCGAATATAGAACCGGTCTCCCTGTACTGGCCTGTATACAGGAGAATGACCCAGAACTTTCCATCGACGCAGAGCAGCTTGCGTCTTTATATGAATAAGAGGAATGATAAAATGATCTGGTATCCCTATCAACAGATGAAACACATGAAAGACCCTTATAAGATCGTAGACGCCAATGGCGTCTGGCTGTACACCCCGGACAATCGGATGATAGACTCGATATCCTCCTGGTGGAGCGTAATACACGGATATAAACATCCGGTGCTGACCGATGCCATTCGGTCTCAGGCGGAACGTTTCTCCCATGTCATGCTGGGAGGACTGACCCACGAGCCGGTGCAAAAACTCTCCGAAAAACTGGCGTCCTGGCTTCCGGGAGATCTTGACTACTGCTTTTTCTCCGACTCCGGAAGCGTGGCGGTGGAAGTCGCCCTTAAAATGGCGCTTCAATACTATGTCAACCGCGGCGATATGACACGGACAAAAATATTATCTTTAACGCATGCTTACCACGGCGATACATTCAAAACCATGGAAGTGGGCGATGATGAAGATTATCACTTTATCCTGGAGGCTTATGGAGAGAATCCGAATGTAATCCATGTACCGACAGAGATTCCTGCCCTGGAAAAAGCATTTGAACAGTTTCATGAAAAACTGAACTGCATGATCGTGGAACCCCTGCTGCAGGGCGCCGGCGGCATGCGCATGTATGACATTTCTTTTTTGAAACGGGCCAGGGAATTATGCGACCGGTATGATGTGCTGCTGATCTTTGACGAAGTGGCAACCGGAATGGGACGGACGGGCAACCGGTTTGTGGCGGACCTGGTTCTGCCGGATATCATCGTCCTCGGGAAAGCACTGACCGGCGGCTATATCGGACACGCCGCTACGGTGGCAAACCATAAAGTCTATCACGGATTCTATGACGACGATCCCGGCAAAGCGCTCATGCACGGCCCCACTTTCATGGGGAATGCCCTGGCATGCAGCGTGGCTTTCAAATCCATTGAGCTTTTTGAAGAATATAACTATATGGAAAAGATCCGCCGGATTGAGGCCGTCACCCGCCGGGAGATGAACGGCTTTACAGATCCGCGGATCAAAGAAATCCGTATGATGGGCGGCTGTGTCTGCATCGAAGTATACGACCCTGCCGTCCTGAAAGGCTACCAGCAGTTTGCTTATGAAAGACATGTGTTCAGCCGTCCGTTCCTGCATTATCTGTATGCGATGGTTCCTTATATCATCCAGGAAGAGGAACTTGTGCAGGTGCTTACCGCCATGAAGGCATGGTTCACCCGCTAAAACGCCGCGGTATCCAGGCACACATTGCCCGGATACCGCGGCGCATCTTTTATCAAAATCAGAAATTCACCGGAAGTCTCGGGATTCCGTCTATACGAAGATACTGGCTGATACATGCCGCTGCAAACTCATGATCCGCCATGTGATCCAGTCCGGACACGATCACGCTTCCGATCACCCCGGCGCCTGCTACGCGAATCGGGAATCCGCCGCCCCTGGCCGCATACTCCTGGCTGTTGAGTCCATGCTCTTCTAATGTCTCCTGATTCTTCTTAAGCAGCATAAAAAAGCGAAGGCTGCTCATCTCCACTGTACGGACCAGATTCTGCTTACGGGTCATCCAAAGCTCATTCCCACAGTTTGTCCCTTTAAAGCCGTATTGAAACACCGTATACCCGCTGTTCATCCGTATACTGATGGACACGGGAAGGTGGTTTCTCGCCGCCTCTGCCACCATCAGATTACCCAGCTCCCAGGCGTCTTCATTCGTAAAATGAGAAAACTGAAGGATCTCCTCCTGCATCGCCAATATTCTGATCGATTCTTCCAACATCATAATCCGCATCCTCCTTATCAAAATATAGTGCTTATCAGGTAGTATAACACTTTTTCAGGCATACGTCTATCCTGTTGTTTTTTGACTTTTCGCTTTCCAGCTGCGGTAGCAGAATACAAAATATCCGGATTTGGTACTAAACAGCAGACGGCACGGATAGCCCTTCATAAAATCCGTACGAAATTCGTCCCGATCCATCAGATTATCTTTCCCCAGCCGGTAGTACGTCTCTGCTTTAAAAAGCCTTCCCAGATCCCGGAAAAGTTTCCAGAAAGTCTGAAGGACAGACTCCTCCGGTATTTCTTTTTTCTTCAGTTTCAGCAGCTGCATCTGGTTGCTGCCGCGGAGAAACAGCGGCTCTTCTACCCCCAAAAGAAGCTGCAGGCCTAATCCGCCTTCAATTCCGTAATACTGACGGCAGTAATATCCTTCGCCTATATTCTGTCCTTTATAATCCGCGCTGACAAGCCTGGTGTCTATCTGGAATACATCCTGCGACGCCCGGTTCACTGCTCTGGATATGGCGGGAAGCCGGGATGACAGGTCCGAACTTCTCTGAGCCGCGGCTCTGCCCACAATCGCCTGATCCTCTCCCATGATATGCTCCGTCAGCCATCTGCTCATAACTTCCATAAAACGCAGGATGGAAGATCTGGAATACCCCGACATTTCCAGCTCTCTTTTAAGGGAAACCAGGGTTTTATCTCTGAAATTATCATGAATCCACTTGTGATGTGCATACCCGCCATACCTGATTGAGCGCATATACGCTTCCTCATCCGAAAAATGCGTCATAGAATACGCTTCCAGATACTTAATCCCCTCTTTATATGTATTCTGGCTGGATTTCGTATCCTCAGGAACGTCAAGCAGCCTCGTCATAATCCTGAAAAGCTTGGCATGCTCTCTGTCTACTGCTTCTACACCGATCCTGAATTTATCATCCCACTCTATCTTTTCCATAAAAAGACCTGCCTCCTGCTTCCCGCTTATTGCTTCTTATTATATAGGTCTTTTCCTCTTTTGTCTACTTTCAGTTTATAAATAAATCCTCTCCGCCGCCATTTTAAGCCCTTCCAGCGCTTTGGCCGCTGCATCCAGGCTCCGCTCTTTTACTCCCATATAGAATTTCACCTTCGGCTCCGTACCTGACGGTCTTACACAGTACCACGCCCCTTGTTCCAGCTCAAAATAAAGCACATTGGATTGGGGCAGTCCTGTCTTTGTTACCTTCCCGGTGGCCAGCTCCAGACGCGTACCCGCCTGGTAATCCCTGAACGCAGCCACATCGTACGCCCCGATTTTTTTCGGCGGATTGCGCCTCATATCTGCCAGGATTTTTCGGATCTGTTCTGCCCCGTCCATGCCTTTCATGGTAACGGACACCATGTCTTCTTTATAATATCCGTATTTCTCATAGATATTTATCATCTGATCCCAGAGTGTCAATCCTTTTTCTTTATAATAGGCCGCCGCCTCGCACAGTGCCATCACTGCCACAACCGCGTCTTTATCCCTGGCATGGGTTCCCACCAGGCACCCGTAGCTCTCCTCATAGCCGAACAGATATTCATGGGAGCCTGTCTGCTCAAAGAATTTGATCTGCTCTCCAATATATTTAAATCCGGTCAACACCTCGATCACGTCCACGTTATACTCTTTCGCTATCTCATCCGCCATATTGGAAGATACGATGGTCTTCACCAGCGCCCCGTTTTTCGGCAGCCTGCCCAGCTCTCTGCGAACAGACAGTTCATATTCCGCGATCAGAAGCCCGGACATATTTCCGGTAAACGGCATATACGCCCCGGTCTTTGTATCTTTTGCGTAGACTCCCAGCCTGTCCGCGTCCGGATCAGTGGCCAGCACCAGGTCCGCGTCTGTTTCCTTCGCAAGCTTTAATGCCAGAGCAAAGGCTTTGGGGTCTTCCGGGTTCGGATAAGATACCGTGGGGAACCCGCCGTCCGGAAGTTCCTGCTCAGGCACCACCTTAACCTGTGTAAATCCAAGCTCCGAAAGTATCCTGCGCACCGGCAGATTGCCGGTTCCATGAAGGGGGGTATAGACGATCTTTAAGCTGTCCGCCATCCTTTTGATGGCCTGCGGGCTTAGCACCAGCTTTTTCAGTTCTTCCATATAGCGGTCATCTATTTCCTGACCGATGACGCGAAACAGACCTTCTTTTTCCGCCTCTTTTCTTGTCATCATACGAATGTCATTAAAATCCGTCACCGCGTCTACTTCCGCGATGATCTCTTTATCTTTAGGCGCCGTGATCTGCGCGCCGTCTTCCCAGTACACTTTATAGCCGTTGTATTCCGGCGGGTTATGGCTCGCCGTGATGACAATACCCGCGATACAGTTAAGCTCCCGCAGAGCAAACGACAGTTCCGGCGTAGGCCGAAGCGTCTCAAAACGATACGTGCGGATTCCGTTGGCATTCAGGCAAAGGGCCGTTTTCTCCGAAAATTCCGCTGACCTGTTCCGGGAATCAAAGGCAATTGCCACTCCTTTATTTTCACCGCCCTGTCTTTTAATATAATTCGCCAGCCCCTGGGTAGCTCTCGTGACTGTATATACATTCATCCGGTTTGTTCCGGCACCGATCACGCCGCGCAAGCCCCCGGTTCCAAAAGAAAGATCCTTATAAAAACGATCTTCTATCTCTTTTTCATCCCCCGCGATGGCTTGAAGCTCCGCTTTCGTATCCGCGTCAAATACGGGATCTGTACACCACTGTTCATATTTCTCTTTATAATCCATCTCGTCCTCCTGTGGAAATTCCATAATTCATGCCTTTTCAGATTTAAGCAAAATTATCTAAATATCCTTCTATGTTATATTAAATCGAATTAAATATCAACTGCTGCCTTTATTTTATTGTAAAAAAGGAAAATACTCTCTTGACGAACCGACTGAACCGTTCTATATTAGTAAATATCGTTTTCGGAAATAATAAAAGCGGAGGGGCAAAGATGTCTGGAAAATCATACAAGATTGATATGTGCAATGGCCCTGTACTTCCCGGGATCATTGCATTTAGTTTACCTTTAATGCTATCGGGATGCCTGCAGCTTCTCTTTAACGCTGCGGACGTCATTGTGGTCGGGCGCTTTGCGGGAAAGGAGTCCCTGGCAGCCGTAGGTTCCACCAGCTCGCTTACCAATCTGCTGGTCAACCTCTTTATCGGACTTTCCATCGGCGCCAATGTGGCCGTCGGCCACACGCTGGGAAGCGACGATCAGAAGGGAACAAAAGACAATGTACATACCGCGGTGACCATAAGCCTGATCAGCGGCGTCATCCTGGTAGGCGTCGGCCTTCTTTTCACCCGGCCGCTGCTGGTCTTAATGGGCGCGCCCTCTGACGTGCTGGACAAAGCGGCTCTGTATCTGAAGATTATCTTTATCGGTATGCCCGCCACCATGGCGTATAACTTCGGAAGCGCCATTCTGCGCGCCACCGGAGATACGAAAAGACCGCTGTATTTCCTGTCCGTGGCAGGTGTCGTCAATGTAGCCCTGAATCTTTTCTTTGTTATCGTCCTGCATATGGACGTGGCGGGCGTCGCGCTGGCTACCATTATTGCCCAATGCATCAGCGCCGTCCTGATCCTTTTATGCCTGTGCCGGATAGACGGACCCTGCCGCCTTGATATAAAGAAGCTCTATATCAGCCCTGACCGTCTTTCCCGGATGATGCAGATCGGACTTCCCGCCGGAATCCAGGGATCTCTGTTTTCTTTTTCCAATGTGCTGATCCAGTCGTCCATCAACTCGTTCGGCTCTGTGGTCGTGGCCGGTTCCAGCGCAGGGGCAAGCATCGAACAGTTCGTCTATATCTCCATGAACGCGGTGCATCAGGCCACGGTAAGCTTTACAAGCCAGAATACCGGAGCCCGAAAACCGGAACGGATCAATCAGATACTTTTTAGCGGACTGGGCCTTGTGACCGTCATCGGACTGATTATGGGCGTAGGCGTCAACCTGCTGAGTACGCCGCTTCTGTCCATCTATTCTTCTGATCCCGCGGTCATCGCTGCCGGAAGCATCAGACTTCTCTGGATCAGTGCGCCGTACTTTCTGTGCGGTATCATGGAAGTAATTATGGGCATTATGAGAGGGCTGGGGTACGCAATCACACCCATGGTCGTGTCTTTGTCCGGCGCATGCCTGTTTCGCATCTTCTGGCTGGCTACCATATTCGCATGGTTCCCGACCCAGAGCGTGCTGTATCTGTCCTACCCGGTATCCTGGATACTGACGGCTCTCATCCATCTGCTGACTTACCTGCTCTACGCCCGCAGACATCATGCATTATTCCGGATAAAAGAAGCCGTTACCCTGTAAAGCAGTTATTCTCTGCAGGTAAAATACAAAATCTGACGCTTTTTTGACAGCTTATCAAGAAGCGTCATGGCACGCTCCTTTTTCCCCGTATCCAGATTCACAAAGGGATCATCCAGAATCAATACCGGCTGTTCTTCCTTATACAGAGCATCCACAACAGCCAGACGTTCTGCTATCTGTAAAAGATCCTGCCAGCCGGCGCTCAAAGTTTCCAGACTGCGGACAGCGCCGGCTTCCTTCACCTTAAGTTTTAACCGCACATCCAGGGACGGCTCTGCTGCCTGCGCCGGTTCCATAAACCCCAGATAATATTCCAGCCCCTGCTGCAGTTCTTTCAGATAGCGGACACTGAACTGATCCCGGGCTGCTTTCAGATATTTTACTGTTTTCTCTAAAAGGTCATATTCCCGTGCAGCGTCGGACAGCTCCTCTGACAGCCGTATTTCCTCCTCCTTCAAAGTCTGTGCCTGCTCCGACTGCTCTCTTAAAAACCCGATCCGGTTAGCAATATCCCTGCACGCATCCGACAGCGTTTCTCTCTGTCTCTGGCATTGTTCCAATTCGCCTTTCAGGACAGAAGACTCCGGCCTGTCGTCGGATTCCGGCAGGGTGAGAAATTCTTCCAGCTCCTCTTTTGAAAAACCCTCTATATATTTTACATACGCCGCCTTACTTCTCCTGGCGTTCTCTTTTGCGGATGCACAGGCCTGGCTAAGCGTTTTGTATTCCTGGCTTTTCTGACGCATCTGTTTCCAGATCAGTTCCGTTTCCTCCTGGTCTGTCCCCTGGGGGATCTGTAAAAAACGACTGATCTTTATTTCCAGAAATTCTCTTTTCTGTGCAAGCGACCGGCAGTTCTTTTCCGCTTTCTCTACGGCGGATGCCTGACCGGACAGTTCCTTTTTCAAAGAATCTGTTTCTTTCTTTGATCGATCCATATGATAAAACTGCACAAACGCTGCCGCCGCCCCGGCTGCCGCCAATCCTGCCCCCGGCAAAATCCGGCTCAGAGACATGGCGCAGACGCCGGACAGCACTAAAACCAGCGCCAGTATGCCCCAAAACCTGCCGGGAGCCGGTATTTCTTCCAGCTCTTCCCTAAGTTTTGACAGGCGGCGCTTCTCTTTTTTCAGCTCTTTGGCCGCAGCTTTCTCCTGCCCGTCCAGGGTATACAGACAATAAAGCTCTTCCCGACAGCGATCCAGTTCTTCTTCCCCCGGCGGCACATGCTCATAAGACTGAAGGCTGTCCAAAATCCGGCGGACATTTGCTTCCTCTTCCATGGCTCTGCCTTTCAGCAGATCATACTGGGCTCTTTTGGCCGCCCATTCTCCATAGCTCTGTGCCTGCGAAAGCTCTGCCTGCAGCTTCCGAATCTGCCCGGACAGCCTGTCCCTTTCCTGTCTTTTTTCAGCCAGGCATTCCTTCTGCCGGATCATCTCCTCTTCCCGACTCTGACAGTCCGCAAGTTCCTGCCGCACGGCGCTTCGCCGCTCCTTTAGTTTCCCGATCTGCCCCCGGTTGCCGGTTTTTTTATAATATTTCATCTTTTCTTCCAGAGAAGCGACGGCTTTTTCATAGTTTTTCATATCTCCCGCGTCTTCTTCCACATGTGTCAGCCTGGCGCTCAAACTGTCGTTTATGGCGGCGGAAAAGTTCTGCTGTATAAAAAAACTGCTCCGCTCAAAAGCCCTCCGGTCTACACAGAACAGTTCCTCTCCCAGATTTTCAGAATAATCTTCGCTTAAAAGACCTGTCGTAAGATCATAAAGCGCGAATGTGTCCTCCTTATCCTTCGCTCCAAAAAAACGCTCCACCCGGTATGCTTTTTTCTCCGTGGAAAATTCCAGGCTTCCGCCGAAAGCCCCGCCCTGCCAGGGCAGATATTTCTTTCTCTCATTATCGGCAAGAGAACGCTTAGACGTATAATCCAGACCATAAAACATGGCTTTGATAAAAGCGGCCAGGGTAGACTTTCCCCACCCGTTGGCGGCACAGATGACGTTGCATCCCTCTTTCATTTCCATCCGAAATCCGTGCAGTTTTCCAAAATTTTCTACCTGTATCCTGTGTATCCGCATATTATAACTCCCCGGCCAGCGCATGTATGCCCAGTCGCAGCACCTGCTCTTTTTCTTCCTCTGTCATGGCGCTGTCCAGTACAAGTCGGACAAACTCTCCTTTTAAAGATACATCATAACGATAATCCTCCGGGCAGACGAAAACCCGGGTTTTGTCTTTCACTTTCAGAAAATAGAAATCATGTTCCATCCACTTTTGCAGCCATGCCGTATCCTTCTCCGTTTCCAGGGACACCTCCCCGGTCAGCGTTACTTCCGCCATATCTTTGGCCGGCAGTTCCCGCACGGCTTCTTTCACGGCTCTTAGTATCTCTTCCTGGGTCAGAAGACCGCTGATATCCGCCTCCGCCCGGTGAAGCGTCCGCAGGGCAAAAGGAACGAACCCGGAACAGATTCTGCCGCCCTGAACCTCCAGTTGTACATACCCCTTTTCCCCGCATTCGTCAAAGCCTCTGCCTTCCAGACAGCCGCAGTAGCACCATACGCCTCTGTCATCCAGCTTTTCCATACGGAAACTGTGGATATGACCAAGCGCCAGATAATCAATATTCCGGTTCTTAAGCGCCTTTAAAGAGATGGGCCCATACTCCGACGCCATCCCGTGAAGCATGACGATATTCAGCCTGTCTTCTTCCAGCGTCAAACGCTCCAAAAGGTCATCCGACAGCTCTTCCGTGATCTCCGCACCGGTTATGACAACGTCCTGCTGCTCATAAGAAGTCCAGGTGCGGCCGAAGGTGCGAAGATTCGGCGGCTGTTCTTCCAGTTCAGTCAAAAATCCTTCCTGGTCATGATTGCCCCGCAGATAGTAAAAAGTAATCTCCGGATGCTGCAGAAGCACGTCCAGCACACAATTTCTGGCCCGCACTGACACGGTCTTCGTATCAAACAGATCGCCGCAAAGGAGCACCGCGTCCACCCCTGAGAAAGACGCATGCTCCACCAGCCGGGTAAAGGTGCGCATGATTTCCAGCCGGCGCTGCGCCGCTTTTTCCACGGGAAAGCCGGACTCCATGCAGGAATCCAGGTGAAGGTCCGCGCAGTGTATCAGCTTCAATCCATATCCTCCTGACAGATATGGGCAAGAAGCGCCTCACAGCCTTCCACAATATCTGTATAAGTAATATCAAAATCCCCTGTATACCACGGATCTGCAATATCCCTGGGATTCTCTCCGAAATCCAGCAGGCGGCAAATCTTATGATCCGGATCGCCGCCTGCAATTCGGATCATATTGCGGATATTCCAGGAATCCATGCCAAGGAGGTAATCATACGCCTCATAGTCCGCCCGTTTCATCTGCCTGGCCCGGTGATCGCCGCAGGGAATATTCTCCTTTTTAAGTTTCCCTCTGGTTCCATGGTGTACGCCGTTCCCGATCTCCTCCGTGCTGGTGGCGGCGGAATCGATGAAGAAGCAGTCGCCAAGACCGCGCCTGGATACCATGTATTTCATAACGTATTCTGCCATGGGGCTGCGGCAGATGTTGCCACAGCAGACAAATAATATTTTTATCATCTATTTTATATCCTTTCATTTTTATTTTTAACTTTGTATTTATTGATTTTATAGGGTTTTTCCTTTACACCTGACTTTTCGCTGCCGTAATGAATCTTCCCGGCATTTTTTATAATTTTCAAATTTAAAGGTGCAAATCCGGGTGCAAATGGACTCCTTTTGCACCTGCATACTTTCAGCTTCCAGACAGCACTCTCTGAACTTCCTCCTTTGCTTCCTCAAATTCCAGATGCGTGTAGGTATTTAATGTAACACCAATATCTGAATGTCCCATAAGATACTGCAGCGTTTTGGGATTCATACGCGCCGCCGCCATTCTGGAGCAATATGTATGCCTGCATACATGGGGCGTCACTTTGGGCATCTGCACTTTATAAATTTTATTGTATTTTTTGCAAATGTGCTGAAAATACTTTTCCCAGTGCATCGCTACCATCGGATGCCCATCTTTGTCCAGAACTGAACCACTACCGGCTAA
>DKVI01000080.1 GCA_002491115.1 Lachnospiraceae bacterium UBA7182
TTTTCTTCGTGAAACAACCCTAGATCGCCTGTTCCCCGTCTTTTCATCAAAAAGCTCCCGGACCGCAGCCGATCCGGAAGCTATGTATCATGAGGCCTCAATATTATAATTCAAAATATCTCTTTATTTCCGTCAGCATCCGCAGTCTTCTGGCATACTCCCGCATACGTTTCTCCTGTCGGTGCTCCAGATTGCGGTAATTATCAATGATCTGCTCAAAAATACCGGCGTCAATATCTTTTTTAAGACGGATACAGTCACATACGCTTCTGTCAATATCAAAGATATTATAGTCCCCAAAATCCAAAGTAATTTTCCGGCTGCTCTGAAAAAAATCGCTTTGCGAAAAATAGTGTCTTTTGACCGGAAATGTCACCCGTATGCCGCTACGGTCATTCCGGCTGGTTGCAACCGACAGTTTCCCGGGTTCTTCCTTGATCAGGCCCAGATAAAAACACGCGCTGTCCGCGCAGATGACTGCCCTGGGATCACTGAGGCAGACCTCAATCGCTTTGTATGCTTCCGGTTTTTCACAGGGGGATTTCGTCACCCAGTAATAGCCATGACAGATTCTTTCCAAAAACTGTTCTTCTACAAAACAGGCGATCTGCCTGTTGGTGAAACCGTCCTTCAATAATTGTTCCGTTCCGATATAGCCTGCATATTTCTCTAACTTTTCGTATGTTTTTTCTCTCATGGGAACCTCTTGTACTTCATTGCAACTTTATTGACAGCGCTTAAAATAAATATTTTCTTGACGCTTCCGGGCTGAGATTATACTGCTCCTGGATTTTATCAAGGATTGTCTGTGGAGGGATACCCAGTTTCTTTAAGATGGAAACAGTCCCTTCAATCCCCTGTTCAATTCCTTGCTCAATCCCCTGTTCAATCCCTTGCTCAATCCCTTGTTTAATCCCTTCCCTCTTTATCGTCTTTGCTTCATACTCCAGGATCTTTCCTCCCATAACTGCTTTCACTCCTTCCCTGACAGAATTATACTTCATAGCGATATGTTCCAATACTTTATTTGACATGTCAATAATGGTACATCTTGTGTATTCGCTGATTACTCCCTGATTCAAAAGTTCTTCCAGATGATCTTTGGCTTCTTCATATTCCTCCTTCAGCATCCCAAGCTTTATTTTACTTTTCTCATATTCTTCAAACCGCGTTTCGTGGGAAAAAATATAGAACGGGAGCAGGAACAGAAGATTTTTTTCAAAGATCTCTTTTAAGGTATACTGCTGGGTTTTCATTACCTGAATATCGTATTCCACTGTTCCTCCCGGCGTGACCACTCTGGTTCTTAAGCTGTCCGGAGTCGACCCACGATGCCTTAAAAACAACACCGCTGAATGCGGCAGCGTCACTGTAAGGATATTTCCTTTTACTTTCCCTTGGTCGAGAGCAATCTGCGTATCATATTCAAAGAACCGGATCAACATGCTGTTGTCTGTGCTGCTCTGGCATTCCAGATGGTATTTTTTACTTTCTTTCCCCTCAATCCGAAAACAGGTGTCTGTAATCCGCCCGTCCTCATTCCCTCCCTGCTGGTTCAGAAAATGTTCATTGGGCGAAAATATGATCTTTTCCTCTCCTGAATAATGCGTCCCGAACACTTCATTGATCACAGGAAGGATCAGAGGGCTGCAATCATTTAACAGCGTACGGAATACATCGTCATACGGGGTGCTTGTAGTCTTTACATATTCCATCGGTATCCGTCTCCTTTTTCCCGGTCATCGCCGGGGATGCCTTATTGACAGCACTTAAAATAAATATTTTCTTGACGCTTCCGAGCTGAGTTGTACTGCTCCTGGATTTTATCAAGGATTGCCTGTGGGGGAATACCCAGTTTCTTTAAGATGGAAACAGTCCCTTCCTGACACTCCCCCACTATTCTTTTGATGACCACTCCCTGACAAGCGCAACTTCCTCATCAATTGCCTTGGCTATCGTTTCGTCATCCATACCTAAAATTTGAAGATTCTTTGCGATTTCTTTCGCCTTTGTCAGTTTTCCTGCCTGTAAACCTTGCTGCAGACCCTGCTGTATGCCCCGCTGTAAAATCGCCTTCGCCTCATACTCCAACACTTTTCCACCCATTACAGTTTTCACTCCTTCCCTGACATTCTCATATTTCCGTGCAATATTTTCCAGTACTTTCCCCGACATTTCCAGAATCGTCTTTTTCGTATATACACTGATACGGCCTTCTTCTGTCAAAGCATCCAGACGATTTACGATTTCTATATATTCCCTTTTTAATTGTTCCAGCTTATCCGTGTCCTTATTGTACTCATCAAAGCGGTTTTCATGAGAAAATATGTAAAAAGGAATCAAAAACAACAGTTTTTTGGCAAAAATTTCATTGATCGTATACTTCTGCACCTTCATCACCGGCACTTCAAAACACACTGTCCCTCCCGATGTACTCATCTCGATCTCCATCCTGTCCGGCATATTTCTATTGCTCCGAAGGAACAGTAACGCCGAATGAGGAATCTCTACTTTAAGCCGATTACCGACAATCTCTCCCTGATCCAGAGCAATTTGTGTCGCGTACTCAAAAATGCGGACTAACATACTGCTGTCTGATGTACTCTGACACTCGCACAAAAAACTCTTCTCTTCTGCTCCGCGAATCTTAAAGCTGCTGTCAGTGATACGCCTGTCTTCTTCTCCATCCTGCTGATTCAAAAAATGCTCGTTTGGCGCAAATATAATTTCTTCGTCTCCTGTAAAATGTTCCCCGAACACTTCATTGAGCACCGGAATAATTAAACTGGTGCAATCATTTAACAAAGTACGAAACACATCATCATATGGTGTGCTCACTGTGATATTTTTCTTAGTAGTCACGCAAGTTCCTCTTATTTGTTATTATCTTACCATAGATGCGAAGGCTTAGCAATCTTGCTTTACCGCTCTCTGAGTAACAGGCAGATAATATTCTGATTATAATTTTTCCATATTTCAGTATTTTTTATTACACATATTATAGCATTTTTCTTTACATAAATCAATCATAATTGCAAAATTTAACTGTCCGCTTCCGTCTTTTTGTTTGTCAAATACTCCAGGCAGCGACAAACTTGGAAGTTATATATTGTCTCATTAAAATCAGAGAATTTGAGGGGAAAACGAATTAGAAGAGTACGCCCAAAATACTCCGTATAAAAATAAACAGGAATCTCCCATAGAAAATCAGATGTTGAAAAACATCGAATCCTACAGGAGATTCCTGTTTTACCCAAAGGGGCTAAGGGTCATTATTTCCCGGTATCCCTTTGATAGTGTTCCAGAACGGATTATTGGTTTAAATTAACAGTTGCTTTTTTAATAGACAATTTAAGAGTAAATTTCTTATTTGATCCGTCTCTTGTGGTATAAGTCATCGTCGTAGTTCCAGCTTTCGTAGCTGCTATAACCCATCCATCATATCTGGGATCATCCGGGTCTACATACCAATAACGATATGCTACATCCTTATTAGAGTACTTCATATCTATACCACTCCAGAAAGCATCTCTTGTATTAAATTCTGTTACTACACGGGCAGGATCGTCAATAACATCCCCCACAGTCAGTGGAGATACACTACTACCTACTCTAACAGAATTAATAGTAGCAGACTTGTATCCTTCTTCTGTAGAAAGCTCTTTAATTCCATCTGTCACAAGGAAATTAATTGTTTGAGAAGTCCCCCATCCGTCATTTGCAGTTACAGTAACCGGAATTGTTCTTCCAATCAGACTGCTGTTTCCTCCTGCGCAGGTTACTTTTCCTTTCTGATCTACTGTTAGTCCAGAACCTTCCACACGCCATGTCACCTTCTTATCGGACGCTGCATACAGTACATTTTTTGTGTTATAGTTTATTTCCGTTTTCATTGTAATACTGCAACCGGTTCCGATCGGAATATATGCGCTGTCCCCAGAATAACCGGTGGAACTGTATGTATAAATGTCCCATACAGGGTTCACTACTGTTACATTAAAGGTTTTCTTCTTGTTAGAACCGTCATTTGCCGTAACAGTAATCTTTGCTTTTCCTTTTCCCCTTGCTCTTATAAGACCGGTATTGCTTACAGTTGCAACTTTTGTATTTGATGACTTATACAAATACTGATCCGATGTTGAGCCATCATCTGATACATTCAATTGGTATGAATTTTTAATTGCATTCCCATTCTCAACTTTAGCCGGTATATATTCTCCATTCGGAGCAGTTCTGTCTGCCAAATAAGATAGTGTTATTGAAGTTCCTTCTATAGTCACATTCTTTGCCGCACTGGCATCAGGTGTAACAGTAAATTCCACCGACATTTCTGATCCGTCTGTTGTCGTAGCTTTAATGGTCGCCGGGTCAGCACCAGCGCCTTTCTTACAGGTCACTTTACCTTTGGCATTTACAGTTATTTTTTCATTTCCGGATTCACGGGTCCATTTCAGTTTTGTAACACTTGCAAAAGAAGGATATATAGTTGCGCCCAACTGGATGGATTTCCCTTCTGCCACGCTCATATTCTGGCTACAGACAGGATCCAGAGAGGTTGCTTTTACATCCAACGTATATGTCGCGGAAAAAACTGATGATACTTTACTTCCTACAACAGTAACGGCCTGAATTTTCACCTTGCCGGAACGGTTCAAGTTCCACTTGTCGCCGTCATAGTGACGTTCTCCTGTTTTGGCCGTCGGTTTCTTTCCGTTAATTGTAAAGTATACTTTTCCATGGGGTGTATTTGGATCAAATTCAAAATAATAGCCTTGATAATTTTGATACCCTTGATAACCTTGTCCCCATTCTACTACATTTCCTTGTGGTGTAATTTCCGTGGAAGAGCCATCAACATTTGCTTTGAAAAATTTGATCGAAGGCTGCTTTGCCTCACTGTTGTCTACAGAATAGGTAGCCGTCACTACATCAGCAACTAAATAGCTGTCTCCGGAAAAATAACCGTCTGCATAACCATCATCATCCACATCAATGCCATATCTGTTCCATGTAACCGCACTGTCCTGCAAAGCTTTTGTCACTTTAGCCACGGTAGTTTTCTTGCCTGTTGGTATGAACGTATCATTATTCGCAAGCATCAGCGCGACTATTCCGGATACAAGCGGGCAAGCCATAGAGGTTCCGCTCATGTAAGCATATCCTCCTGGCACTGTTGAAAGTATGTCCTCGCCAGGTGCTGCAATATCCATCCATGTTCCATAGTTTGAAAATGTAGTCAATCCGTTGTCATCAATAGCACCTACAGCAATTACATTATCATAAGCTGCCGGATAATTTTTCTGAGATATTGCTTCGTTCCCTGTTGCGGCAACTACAACGATCCCTTTATTCGCAGCTTTATTAATTTCTGTCTGGAACTGAGGAATATGGAAAAGCGATCCAAAACTCATGCTGATAATATCCACATCCTGCTCAATCGCCCATCTTACGCCTCTGATTGCTTCAGCGCTTCCGCCTCTGCCATCAGCATTCATTACTTTTCCAGAATAAATGGTTGCTTCCGGAGCCATTCCGACAACGCCCTCATTATTCTGACATGCAGCAATAATACCCGCGCAGTGTGTTCCATGCCCGTTTCCGTCTCTCGGATCAGGTTCAGCAGCAATAAATGACTCATATCCACCTATATTAGCCTTCAAATCCGGATGTTCCAGATCAATACCGGTATCCAGAACGGCTACTTTAACGCCTTTTCCTTTCGTCGCATCCCATGCGTCTACAGTACCAAGGAAATTGTGATACCACTGTTCCGCATAGCCCGGATCTGTAGGAGCTAATGCATACGGCATATTGCCTGTTCGGTCGACTTCCAGCCCTTCCGGTTTTTCTGCCGGCAGTTCTTCATGTTCTACATCCGCTTCATCTATTAATTTTGTTTCGGATTTCTTTGCCACAGCGGCATCTACAGTGCTGTCAATACTTAAGATAATATTAGGATAAACAGCCGGTATTGAAACCTTCATGTCCGCGGCAACCTTAACTGCTTCTTCTACAGTTCTCTCAATATTTGCTACAGCGACACCATATTCAAATTCCGCAAGACTGCCTCCGTAACATTCGGCGATCTCTAATGCTTCTTCTTCAGAATCTGCGAAATACATGATCTCATTTTCTGTATAGTCTTCTCCTGATTTCATAGAAGACAGTTCAGATACGACTTCTCCCAGGACAGACTTTTCCTGCATCATCTCCTGATCCAGATTCCTGGTCTTAAATCCAAGATCCTCTAACATCTGTTTCTTTTCGGCAGGCATCGCAAACCCCTGCACTGTTTCATCCGGATCTTCCGTCTTTGGTTCAGCTTCTTCTGCAGCCGGCTCTTCCGTCTCTGCATCTGCTTCTGCAGGTTCTTCAGGAACTTCTTCTGTTTCTTCTGCCGGTACCGCAGGGGGCTCTTCCCCGCCCTCGGTTTCGACATCATCAGTTACTGCCGGAACCTCTTCTTCGCTCTGAATGTCTGTACTTGTTCCTTCATCTGACACTACAGCAGCATCTTCATCAAAATCGCTTTTTACTGACTCGCCGTCAGCCTCTTCATTCGTTGTCACATCCGATATTTCAGCGGCATAAACCACTCCTGACTGCCCGAAAATCAAAGTAACAGCGAGCAATAATGACAACAAACCATTCCATTTCTTCATTTTCTTCACTTTTTACCTTTCCTCTCTCTCCTGTGTTTCATGAAGTAGTTATGAATCATTTCGACTCTGTTAAAAGTAATATTTTCTGTAGAACGCCACATCACCTCCCTGTTGTTCATAGCTCTCCAGAAATTCATCCACAGAACCAGTAATCTGTATTGTAGCTGTACCATGTTCCCATGATATCAGTGTTCCGGAAATCGTGCCCGCTATCTCATTGGCTGCTTCCTGAGACTCCGCATCGCAAAGTACTTCATGTTCGGCATAACCCTTACTTTTGCGGGCAGGCACCACGATTTCCTCTGCACCATCCCCACTCTCTGCCTCTTCTTCAGGAACTGTCTCTTCTGAAACAGATTCTTCCGAAGAAGGTAATTCTTTTTGGGAAATACTTTTCATCGTTCCCAGATTTTCATCCGGATTTACGATCGTTTCTCCCTGCCTGTTTTTAATAAATTCTTCTTCCAGCTTTGTTGTATCTTCTATAGTTCCAACTTTTGCAGTACCCTGACCGGAGTGCTGGGCTTCATCAAAAGTACCTCCATAAAAGATACCGTCTCTGTTCTCTACTTCTTTTTTTTCGGCAGAAAATCCACCGCTTTTTCCAAGACTGTTCCGCCCTGCGGCCACTCCCGCCACCAGCACTACCGCCAGCACAGCCACACCTGCAATCACCATATGTTTTTTATCCTTCATCATGATTCACCTCTCTGACAAGCCTGCAACATGGTCACCTTCCGTCACGCAAAACATACGTTCATTATACTACGAACTTTACTGTATATCAATATCGCCAAATCTTAAATATTTCTTAAGACTTAGCGATATCTACTCTGCCCTATTCTCCTTCCACGTCCACCAGCATCACCGTCATCTGCAGATCTTCCGGCACATGGCATTTATCCGGCACAGTCACTGTCACAGGTACCGTGAAAACTCCCCGCCTGCCGCACTGAGACAGATCGGCGGCAACCGTGATATTTTCCATCGTCACACCCGCCAGGTCAGAAGCCAGACCGCTGACGGTCACCTCCAGCATTCTTGCTTCTGCCTCGTCCAGCTTTAAGCCTTCCCGTATATTCATATACTGGATCTGGTCGTCCCGGAAAACATAGCTCACAGACTCAAACGGGACAATCTCCATGGTAACCACGATTTCCCGGTCGTTCTCGTCCGGTATCGTGATGCCTTCATCCAGATACTGGCTGATATCCACGGACTGCACGACCTTTCCGGTCTGTCTGTCCGGATTCAGAGCCTCCGCGGGAATATTCAGATTATAGACCGGATTGATGCTTTTCTGGATTCCTGCGATCGTCACGGTCTCGGGCGTATAGGTGATTGTGTTCAGTCCATAGCCTTCAGGAGCCGCCTGGCTGACATCGAAGCTGATCCCTACCAGTTTGGTATTCAGTGTAGTGATCGTCACTTCCAGACCTGTATCTTTACCGATATATTCCAGGTAGGTTCCGTCTATGGGCCTGTTTTCCATATCGTACAGCTTGACTTCGCAGTTTCGCACCATGGTTCCTGTAATGCCTGTAATATTAGGCTCCAACGCCACTTTATTGATACGTTCTACCACAGACCGGGGGCCCGTGATCTCAATCAAAGTCTGTGCCGGAATCGCGGAACCTTTCACCAGGCCGTAAGTAGGCTCGCCCTTCGTATCTACGGATACCTTGAACTGCTCTGTCACCGATTCCTCGATACTCACCAGTACATTCTCCCGGCTCTGGACAATCCGGTCCACCGTGGCGTTACCCACATAGGACACTTCAATCTTTACCATGCTGTCATAAAGGAGATTCTTCTGTAAGTCCGCAGTCACCACAAAATCCGACGGTTTTAAATCATTCAGCACAGAACGTCTTGCATAGACAGTCAGATCCACCGTGTCTGTTCCTTCTTCAATCCGACACATCTGTCCCTGGGCGCTTAACACTTCCATCCCCTGTACATTGACCTTTATATTGCGCATGGGTCTGCTCCCCACCGCATCATTGATATTTACCACAATCAGCCACAGCATGACCGCGGTGATCACCGAGAGGACTTTCAGCAATAAGTTATTGAACAGTTTTATCTTCATGCTTGCCCCGTCCTCTCCATAATTTAATCTTGCGGCCTTCTTCTGCTTTTACCTGCATGGCCTGAAGCTGTTCTTTTAACTGCTCCTGATTCAGGTTACGAAGAAGCCTGCCGTTTTTGGCTACGGAGACAGATCCCGTTTCTTCCGACACTACAATCGTCACCGAATCGCTCACCTCGCTGATTCCCACCGCCGCCCGATGTCTGGTTCCAAGCGCTTTGCTTAAGTTCATATTGTCAGACAGGGGCAGATAACAGGT
This sequence comes from Lachnospiraceae bacterium UBA7182, assembly GCA_002491115.1. Taxonomy (GTDB): domain Bacteria; phylum Bacillota; class Clostridia; order Lachnospirales; family Lachnospiraceae; genus Hominiventricola. The sequence continues at coordinate 9,014 of DKVI01000080.1, forward strand.
GGCGGAACGAATCCTGTCTCCGGACAGAATAACCGCCCCATCATGAAGCGGCGTATTTTTTTCAAAAATATTCAGAATCAGCTGACTGGAGATCAAAGAATCAATGGAAATGCCCGTGCGTTCATACTCCTGCAGGCTTACATCCTGCTCAATCACAATCAGGGCGCCTGTACGCACTTTCCCCATCTCAAAACATGCGCGAACCAGTTCCTGTATAGTGCGGTCTGTCATCCCTTCTTCTTCCCTCCTGGAGCTGTCAAAGGGAACGATAGATGTCAAAATATTTTTCTCGCCCAGCTGTTCCAGAGCCCTTCTTAGTTCCGGCTGAAACACGATGATGATCGCAGTGATACCAAGGCTGAAGAAATTCTCCGCAATCCACAGAATCGTACTCATATGCAGAAAATACGCCAGAAGCAATAAAACCAGTATAACCGCAAAACCTTTTAAAAGATTCCAGGCGCGGGTAGATTTGATCCAGACCATAATCTGGTAAATGATAAAGGATAAAATGATAATCTCTGCTATGTCCGTCTTTGTAATGTTCAGCGCTTCCAGCGAAATATACTGGTTCAGCTTTTCAAGACTCATTTTCCCACATCCTTTCCCTGCACCGATTCTCTATTCCCGGTCCTGCATTAATGCCGCCTTCTTCCCTGACGGCTCCTGGAATTGATCTTTTTTACTTTTTTCTCTGGTATGGCGATGGACATCTTTGGGATGGCCTTCACATAATAATAATACTCGTCGTCCTCAAACTGCGTGTACTCTGTCCTTGAATAGTCCACGCTGAACACGAAAAATTCCACCGCGATGGCAATCATAAGGGACACCAGCGTCCCCAGAATCAGGGGAAGAATCGCCACATCTGTCTCCATAATAAGCGCACCGATCAAAAACAGCACGATATTGGCCACGGCTCCGGTTCCCAGCGCCAAATACCAGGAATAATCTACATTCATCCTGCGAATCGCGTATACGACCATCAGAATTACGGCCAGCACCAGAATCGTCATAATCATGTCTTTATTGTTCAGCATATTCTCCACCAGATATAAAAGTCTGGTGGCCATCTGCTCGCTCTCTGAACTGGACAGCATCTTTTCATTATTTTTCATAAAATATATCATGTAATAAATCAGCGCACCACACCCTACAGGAACCGCCGCTGCAGGTCCGCCCACAAGTCCCAATACCAGCGGAAGAGCGTAGGGGATCTTAAGCCAGAAGGCAAGAGGAGTCAGTACCAGTACATAACCATATCCCGGAGCCACCCGGAAATACACGGCATACATAATGAATAAAAGTCCTGCCAGCAGAGCAAAAACTTCCAGCGACAGCGCAAAAGCATGGGCGCCTAAAAGCATTGCTCCGAATACCGCCATCATATTCACCGGTAAAAACGAGCATAAAAGAGCAAGTAAAAGAGCGATCGCCGGATTCGCAATTCTTTCCATGAATCCGACCTGACTGTTCAGCATCATAAATGCGAAAAATGCAAGTATAAATTTGATTGCAGGGACCAGATAAATATCATATCTGGAATAAAATATCTTTAAATGCTGCTTCATCTCAAGTAAAGCCGTCATGTTCCGTTTCCTCCGTCAGGGCGTCCGTGGCCGTTGCTTTTTTCCTCCTTCGCATAGATGGCTGAGATTCTCCGCAGTGTATGTCCGTATGCGCCCACACTCTTTTTGGCTGTGTGATAACGATAAGCACTGACACCGTACACGATACAGAGATAAGCCGCCGTCACTGCCACATAGATCAGCAGCACATGCAGTCCAAAGTCTTTTAAATCCATTTTATGAAGATTGTCCAGCAGATATTCCATGTTACACAGACCCCACAGTCCTGTACACAGGGCAAAACTGACCGTCACAAAGAACCAGCCGTACAGAATCTGCAGGCTGATATAATCATGCCGGAAATATCTGGCTATCTTCAGTTTTTGTTTGCCTGACCGGGCCTCATAAATCGATGCCCTGGTCATCAAAATCACCTTTTCTTCATTGATCATATAAACAGTCTCCACTTCTCACATATCATAGTATAACACAAATAGATGGAAATTCAACCAAAAACCACCTTCTTAATATCCTTTTCCCACACAGATACACAGGAAATACACTTTATGTGCGCCGTTTTCTTTCAAAATCCTGGCCGCAGCGTCCACAGTGCTTCCCGTAGTGTAGATGTCATCCACCAGTATGATATTTTTATAGGGAAATTTACCTTTTCGGATAAAAAAGGCATCTTTTAGATTTGCCAGACGTTCCTGGCTGCTTAAATCTTTCTGAGTATGGGTGCGTTTCGTGCGCAGTAACAGGCGACTGTCCATCAAAATCCCACTTTTTTCCGACAACCGGCGGGCAAGAAGCTCTGCCTGATTAAATCCTCTTTTTCTCCTGCGGGAGGGGTGAATCGGAATCGGAATCAGGATGTCGCCTCCCCAGATGAGTATCTCTTTTGCGCACTTTCTTAAGATTTCTTCCGCGTAAAACGCGGCATATTCTTTTCTTCCGTTATATTTGTACATTGCTATAGAACGCCTCATGGTTTCGTCATACACAAAGGCCGCCCTGCCCTTGTCAAACCAGTGCTTTTTTCTTAAGCAGTCCATACAGTATTCCTGTTCTTCCGTTAGCAGTGGTTTTCCGCATTTCTGACAGAAATTTTTTGTAATGCCGACAAGCTTTGTCCGGCATATGACACAGACAGGCTGCCCTCTGTCTTCCACAACTTCATGGCAGACAGGGCATCTTCTCGGGAACAGGATGCCCGCCGTATCCGGCCAGATCAGACGCCTGCCACTCTGCTTACTCTTCTTCAATCATCTCCGCCTCCTTAATTCTGTCCGCAAGACCGCTGTAGCGGGCCTGCTCACTGATATTTTCAATCATCTGATGAAATGTCCGGTCACTGCCTACTACAGTAACGCAGGATCTTGCCCGTGTAACCGCGGTATAGAGCAGATTGCGGTTCAAAAGCATCCTCGGGCCTGTAAGAAGCGGCAGCACCACGGCAGGATACTCGCTTCCCTGGGATTTGTGGATCGTCACTGCGTAGGCCAGCTCCAGCTCTTCCAGCTGCCCGTACTCATAGTTCACGGTTCTGTAGTCGTCAAAGAGCACCTCCACCGTTTCCGCCACCAGGTCAATCCGCCTGATCACCCCCATATCTCCGTTAAAAATTCCCGTACCTTTATCTATGGCAATCCCATAACGGTTCGTGGCTTCCCATTCCATCTGGTAGTTATTCTTGATCTGCATGACTTTGTCGCCTTCTCTCAGAAGACCTTTGACAGTTTCCTTTTCTGCTTTGTCCGGGGAAGGGGGGTTTAGATACTTTTGGAGCACTTCGTTCAGACGCTCCACACCCAGAGCGCCTTTCCGCATGGGGGTTAGTACCTGTATATCATAAGGCTGGGCGTTTACATACCTGGGAAGTTTTTCCTGGATTAAGGCGATCACTACCCGAAGAATCATATTTGGATCATCTCTTTTGAGGAAAAAGAAATCCCGGCTGTTGTTATCCAGGACCACCGGTTCTCCCCTGTTAATCTTGTGAGCGTTTACGATGATATCACTCTCGCTGGCCTGTCTGAATATTTTCTCCAGCATTACCACCGGGTATCTGCCCGAACGAATGATATCCTTCAGCACACACCCGGGGCCCACACTGGGAAGCTGGTTGATATCGCCCACCAAAATCAGCCGGGTGCCTTCGCTGACGGCTCGAAGCAGGGCATACATAAGGAAAATATCCACCATGGACATCTCATCAATAATGACCACATCCGCCTCTAAAGGATTCTCTTCATTTCGCTCAAACATCGCCTGATCCCGATCTTCTGTGGGCGCACTGTTCGGCTCTAACAAACGATGGATCGTCAATGCCTCATAGCCCGTTGTCTCTGTCATCCTTTTGGCGGCACGTCCGGTGGGCGCGGCTAAAAGAATCTCCATACCCTCTGTTTCAAAATATCGAATAATGGCGTTAATGGTAGTCGTCTTGCCGGTACCCGGCCCCCCCGTGATGATTAAAAGACCGTTTTTTACCGCCTCCGTTACCGCACGCCTCTGCATTTTGTCAAGCTCTATACGGGACTTTTCTTCCACTCTTTTCAGCTTGTCAAGGATCAGTTCTTCCTCCATATCGCATTTTAAATTCAGGCCCCACAGCATATTCGCCGTATTCAGTTCCATATAGTAATAACGGCTGTAAAATACCATGTTTTTTTCGCCGGTTTGTTTGACAACCAGCTTTTTATCCATGCACAGATTCATCATCTGTACCCGGATCTCTTCTGTATCCACACCCAGAAGTTCTTTCGCTCTGTGGAGCAGAAGTTCTTCCGGCAGACAGGTATGCCCTTCTCCGGACGCCTGCAAAAGCACATACAAAAGACCGCTTCTGATCCGGTATTCCGAATCGGAACGGATGCCGATACGCCCTGCGATCTCGTCGGCGATCTTAAATCCCACGCCGGATATATCGTCCGCCAGACGGTAAGGATTTTCCTGGACCACCTGATAAGTCCGCATGCCGTATTTTTTATAGATTTTCACTGCCAGCGAGGTAGATATTCCGTACTGTGTGAGAAACATCATCACCTGCCGGAGTTCTTTTTTTTCCTGCATCTGCTCCGCGATCTCCATGGCCTTGCGTTCGCTGATGCCCTTTACTTCCGCCAGACGTTCCGGCTCTTCCTCCATCACCCGGAAGGTATCTCCTTTGAATCTTCGGACAATCCGGGCCGCCAGCGCGGCTTTGATCCCTTTGACGGCGCCGCTTGCAAGATAGCGCTCCATGGCGATCTCGTCTTCCAAAGCGACCGGTTCCATCTGTTCCACATGAAGCTGCTCACCGTACAGAGGATGCGACCTCATAGTTCCTCTCACCTGAATAAACTCGCCCTCCGACAGAAGCGCAAAAGATCCCACACAGGTCAATTCTCCGTCCTGTGCCGTCAGTTGAAACACGGTATAACCGTTTTCATTGTTCCGGAATATAATATGTTCTACATATCCCTTTCGTATCTCCACGCCAAGCCGCCCCTTATCCGCACAAAGGACATGGCAAATAAACGCCACGTCCCCATCACTTCCAGCCTATAGATCACATGCCTTTATCGTCGTCCTGATAATTGCCCGACAGCATCTCCACGTACTTGCCTGTCCCAATAGCAACGCACTTCATGGGATCTTCCGCTGTCATAGTATTGATTCCTGTCTTGGATTCCAGAAGTTCTTCCAGTCCCCGAAGCAAAGCGCCGCCTCCGGTCAGTACGATACCGCGGTCAGCGATATCGGCGGTCAGCTCCGGTGGCGTACGTTCCAGGACGCTGTGTACCGCTTCCACAATCTGGGCTGTGGATTCTTTTAACGCCTCCTCGGTTTCTTCCGACGTGACAGTGACCGTCTTGGGAAGCCCGGTGACCAGATTACGTCCTCTGACATCAATGCTGTTGCTCTCTGCCCTTGGATAGCAGCTTCCTACTTTGATCTTTATATCTTCTGCTGTCCGTTCACCGATCAGCAGATTATGTTTCTTACGCATATAACGGATGATCGCCTCGTCGAAATCATCTCCCGCAATCTTGACAGAGGTGCTGACTACTGTACCGCTTAAAGAGATGACTGCGATATCCGTTGTTCCGCCTCCTATATCCACGATCATATTACCGCACGGCCTGGATATATCAATCCCCGCGCCGATGGCCGCCGCGATGGGCTCCTCGATGATAAATACTTCCCGCGCGCCTGCCTGGTAAGTAGCGTCCTCCACGGCTTTTCTCTCTACCTCGGTGACGCCGCTGGGCACACAGACCGCGATCTTCGGCTTACGGAAGGTCTTCTTTCCGATGGCTTTCTGAATAAAGAATTTCACCATCTTCTCTGTCACCGTATAGTCTGAGATGACTCCCTGACGTAAGGGCCGGACCGCGACGATATTCCCCGGCGTACGCCCGAGCATCAGCCTTGCTTCCTCCCCGATTGCTTTGATTTTATTTGTATCTCTGTCGAATGCCACGACAGAGGGCTCTTTTAACACAACACCTTTGCCTTTGATATATACCAGGATACTGGCCGTCCCCAAATCGATTCCAACATCCGTTCCTGCCATAATAGTTCTCCTTTCGTCCCTTAACGTCTATATAGAATGATACATTTCATAACCTTTTTCCCATGGGCATGTCCCGTCATTTTTCTTTTGCGGACACATGCCAGAAGTTACCTCTGCAACTTCTGACATGTATTATACCCAATCTTTGTCAAAAAGAAAAGAGTAAATTATCTTAATTCTGCAATTCTGGAAACTCCCACATAGATCTCGGAGATTTTATACCAGGTGGGATAGTTGACGATTCCTGTCGCCGGAAGCCCGAAGATGGACTGAAAACGCTCCACAGCCGCCTTTGTGGCAGGCCCGAAGATGCCGTCCGCTGCGATTTTTGGCAGCGCCGGATAGGAGTTGGAAATGGTATTCAACTGTTCCTGCATCTGCTGTACTTTCGCCCCGCTGGCTCCTTCTGCCAGATCATAACCGGGCCAGGAAGAAGGAACACCCGATATTTCCACCGCCGTGTTAATATAGATACTGTCCCCATAATAATAGCGCAGAATTTCTATGGCGGAATATCCCCGTTCGCCCAGACTCTGGGCGCCCCACTGACTCATCCAGTTGGGGCAGGTGACCCGCCTCCCGTCGCAGTACTGGGTCAGGATCGGCTGTTTTACATTGGGTCTGGATAAATAATTTCCGAACATTTCATCCACCACGTTGGATATGGTCTGAAAAACATTTCTTCCGTAGATCCATTTCTGGTCGAACGCCGTGGAGGAAGTGATCGTAAAGTCATATCCTTTGTTCCTGTACCATTCTGTATACACACGATTCAACACAAAAGACATGATGGCCAGCACATTGGCCCGGATGGCTGCGTCTGTCCAGGTGGCATAGATCTCGCTGGAAGCCACATTCTTTATATAGTCCCGGAATCTGACCCAGTAGTTTTTTGCGCTGTCATCGGAGGGGACGCCGTCATGTACGATAACATACTCCGGTATGACCACCCGGCTCAGGACGATCTCCCCCGTTTCCGTAGTAGGTTTGATCTCCGCTTCCGCGATCTTCGGCGGATAATCCCCGAACAGCGTATGAGGACCGATGACGATCCGTTCAAAGGGTTCCTCCGCCGTGGCGGCAGGCAGCTCAATCTCCTGAAGCGCCACGACACCCGGCAGGATCTCCGTCCCCGCCACTTCCGCATCTTCATAACCCCCGGCACTGACGCGTATCGTATACTCCGAATAGGGCTGTTCTTCCGAAAACTGTGTACTGTACTCCAGATTCGGAGCAGGCAGTTCCACTAGGGGGGTCATACCGGATTCATCGGTCGTATATCGGCGGATTTCACTGTCCGGATCTCCTTCATAGGTAATTTCCACCGTCGCACCGGGGATCGGCTTCTGTGTTCTCTGGGCTACCAGATGTACTTTCAGTTGTCCCTGAGAGGACGGAAGGCGCGGCACATTTTCAAATGCATTCTCAGGCATAAAAAAGCCTCATTTCTATTATACTTGTTATAGTATATAGAATGAGGCCTGTATAAATTCCTGCCTATTTCTCTATCTGTTCCAGACAGTTAAGCCAAAGGGAGGCGCAGGCGTCGCTGGGCATGCGGAGGTCTCCTCTGGGCGAGAGGGCCACGGTTCCCACCTTCGGGCCGTCCGGCAGGCAGGAACGCTTGAACTGCTGGGTAAAGAAACGGCGGTAAAAAGTTTTCAGCCATTTTAGGACAGTCCCGTCGTCGTACTCACCTTCAAAGGCAATCTTCGCAAGATAATAGATCTTGTCGGGCGAAAAGCCAAAACGCAGCATATAATACAGGTAAAAATCATGGAGCTCATACGGGCCTACCAGATCTTCGGTCTTCTGAGATATGACTCCGTCTTTCGGGGGCAGAAGTTCCGGACTCACCGGCGTATCCAGAATGTCCAGAAGAATATCCGACAGCCTGGAATCCGTGCAGGTATCCGCGTAATAACGCACCAGATGGCGCACCAGTGTCTTGGGGACAGACGCATTGACGCCGTACATGGACATATGATCCCCATTGTAGGTGGCCCATCCAAGGGCCAGTTCCGACATGTCGCCGGTTCCCACCACCAGACCGCCTGTCTGGTTCGCCACGTCCATCAGGACCTGTGTGCGCTCTCTTGCCTGGGAATTTTCATAGGTAACATCATGCACGTTTATATCATGCCCGATATCCTGAAAATGCAGGGAAACGGATGCTTTGATGTCCACTTCTCTCAAGTGAGCGCCTAATCTTTTTGTCAGTTCGCAGGCGTTGGTATAGGTTCTGTCCGTGGTTCCAAAGCAGGGCATCGTCACCGCCGTGATACAGCTTCTTTCAAGCCCCAGATAATCCGCCGCCTTGGAAGCCACCAGAAGGGCAAGCGTAGAATCCAGTCCGCCGGAAATGCCGATGACCGCGCTTTTGCTTTTGGTATGTTCCATTCTCTTTTTAAGCCCCATGGCCTGAATCGTAAGGATCTCTTCACAGCGCTTTTCACGTTCTTCCTTCTGATCGGGTACAAAAGGCGCTTTGTCGATGAACCGTTCCAGGGGCGCGTCCGCTTCTTTCATGGAATATTCTATCGTAAGATAAGATAACGTATCTTCTTCTGTTTCGTAGGCCGTCAGACGTCTGCGCTCTCCCACCAGGCGCTCCGCATCGATCTCCCCATAGATCGTCTCATTGGTAAAACGTCTGGATTCTTTTAAAAGGGTTCCGTTTTCGCAGATCAGATGATGTCCTCCGAACACAAGATCCGTGGAGGATTCTCCTTCTCCCGCACTGGCATAGATGTAACCGCACACCAGCCGTCCGGACTGGCTGCGGATCAGTTCTCTCCTGTACGCGTCCTTACCGGTCACTTCATCGCTGGCCGACAGGTTTACGATCACGTTCGCTCCCTGCATGGCATGGAAGGAACTGGGCGGATTCGGCGCCCACAAGTCCTCACAGATCTCCGCGGCCACCGTAAGATGGGGCATATCCGCACAGGCAAACAGAAGGTTTGTCCCAAAAGGTATCTCCGGCTCCTGATCAACATCTATAAAAGTATATTTTTCCGGCGCTTTGGTAAAATGGCGCGCTTCATAAAATTCGCCATAATTCGGTATATGTGTCTTGGGAACCAGACCTAACAGCTCCCCATCCGAATATGCCGCCGCCACATTATAAAGTTTTCCTTTCACTTCCAGCGGAAGCCCCGCAAAAAAGATCCCGTCCATGCCTTCGCTGGCCTTTACAATCCTTATCAAAGCCTCTTTCGCTTTTTTTAACAGAAGCTCCTGTAAAAACAGATCTTCGCATGTGTACCCGGTAATACAAAGCTCCGGAAATACGATAATTCTTGCACCGTCCTGCCAGGCTTCTTTCATCAGGCGGATGATCTCCTGTGCATTGTGTTCTGTGTCGGCCACTCTGATCTTCGGCGCTATGGCAGCCGCTTTTACAAATCCGTATCGCATCATTCTTTACTCCTTTTATACCTTTTTTATGATTCTTTTTAAATCCTCAGTTGTAAATTCGTACGCCTCATTGCAGAAATGGCATTTGACTTCTATGGGCTCATGATCCTGTATCATCTCATTTAAGTCTTTTCTGCCCACGCTGGCGATCACTTTCTCCACTCTTTCTTTGCTGCAGTTACAGAAGAACCGGGTATCCGTGCGTTCCAGTATCTCCGGATTCAGTTCCCCTAATATTTCCTGTAAAAGCTGTTCCGGCGTATACCCCTGGTCCAGATAAGAAGTCACGCTTTTGATGGATGAGAGTTTCTTTTCCAGCAGCCCGACTACGGATTCTTCCGCAAAGGGCATAAGCTGAATGATAAACCCACCCGCCTGTTTTACTGTATTGTTCTTTTCCATCAGAACGCCTAGCCCCACCGAGGACGGCGTCTGCTCGGAACTGGCAAAATAGTAGGTCAGATCATCCGCAATCTCTCCTGTCTTAAGTTCAGTCTGTCCAACATAAGGTTCTTTCATGCCCATATCCTTCATAACGCTCAGGATTCCCAGCCCCACGGCGCCGCCTACGTCCAGCTTGCCTTTTGCACTGGGCGGAAGCATCACCTGGGGATTGTCCGCAAAGCCTTTTACATTCCCATGGGCATCCGCCGTCACTGTAAGTCCTTTTATGGGACCGCCGCACTTGATCTGGAGGGTCAGTATATCTTTTTCTCCCTTCATCATCGCCCCCATCATCGCCCCTGCCGACATAAGCCGCCCCAGAGCCGCCGTCGCCACCGGGCTGGTATTATGCTTTATCCGGGCGGTTTCCACAGTTTCCCGTGAAGTGACGGCAAAGGCTCTGATCTGGCCGTCCGCTGCCGTCGCCCTTACGATATAATCCTTCATGTATCCTTCTCCTCTCTCTGACAGACCACGCAGACTCTCTCCGAGTCCTCTTTCGCCGGTTCACGGGTAAACGCGTCATATATATGCAAAAGCTTAAGCCCCGACCGCTCTACCAGGTCTTTTACCGTATCCAGGCTGTAAGCGCGCTGATAATGGTCTTCCTCATATTTTCTATAATACCCCGACTCTTCCCGTATGAAAAGGGTCAGATTATATGCATTGATTCTTTTTTCCTCATCATAGTAGTTTTCCCAGATAAAGCTTCCTTCCTCCCGGTTCTCGGCGATGGTCTGCTCGCCCAGAAGTTCACGGTATTTATACTCCGTATTCAGATCAAATATAAAAAGGCCTCCATAATCCAGGTAATTGCGTGCGGCCAGCGTAAGGACTTTTAAAAACTCTTCCTCCTCCAGTATATAATTCATACAGTCACAAATGCTGATGATCGCACCCACGGTCCCGTACAGTTCAAATTCTCTCATGTCCTGGCACAGGTAAAGAATATCATGTCCGGAACGGTCCCTCTTTTCCATGGCTTCTTCCAGCATTTCCTCCGATACGTCGATACCGATCATATCATATCCCGCGTCGGCCAAAAGTTCCGTCATCGTCCCTGTGCCGCATCCCAAATCCAGGATCAGGCCGGACGCTATGCCATGCTCCTGCAAAAGCCCCGTCAGATATTCTCCCCACATCCCATAGGGAATATCGTCCATAAACAGGTCATAGACCCTGGCAAATTCTGTATACGCATCCATCAAATCCGCTCCCTCCGCCGTCTGCTTACAACCGCGAAAAAAGCGGAGACTTTATAAGCCTCCGCCTTCCGCCTATTTATCACATCGCCTGATTTTTGCTGCTTAAATACTTTTCAATATTTTCAATCGCCGCCGCTTCGTCGCTGCCTTCAGCAGATACAACTACGGATTCTCCTGCCGACAGCCCCAGGGTCATCATTCCCATAATGCTTTTCGCGTTTACTTTTTTTCCTTCATTTTCCACATAAATCGTACTCTCGTACTGGCTGGCCACCTGCACCAGAAGTGCCGTAGGCCGTGCCTCCAATCCATCAGCTATCTGTATGGTGATTGGTTTCTTAATCATTTTACTCCTCCTTGCCTTCACGCAATCTTTCTGCTATAAGGCTTAACTTACGCAGACGATGATTTACACCGGATTTTCCTACTTTGGGCGAAAGCATGTCGCCCAATTCCTTAAGACTTGCGTCCGGATGTTCCAACCGAAGCCTGGCTATCTGTTCCAGACTTTCTGTAAGCTTTTGCAGTCCCATCACATCTTCAATATATCGGATGTCCTCTGTTTGACGGACCGCGGCGGAAACTGTCTTGTTCAGGTTCGCAGTCTCACAGTTCACCTTTCGGTTTACAGAGTTGCGCATTTCCTTTACAATACGCACATTCTCCAACTGCATCAGCGATACATGAGCTCCCATAAGCCCCAGAAGCTCCACGATCTGAGATCCTTCTTTTACATAGACCACATAATGTTTCTTGCGCATTACGATCCTTGCATCTATCTGATACAGTTCCATAAGGTTCTTGAGACAGGAAGCTTTCTCATCAGAAGCGCATACGATCTCAAAATGATAGGATTTTTCCGGAGCGCTGACAGATCCTGCAGCAAGAAATGCTCCCCGTATAAAAGCACGCCTGCAGCAGTTCTGCTTCAATAACTGATTATGTACCGGCGGCACGTATTCATAAATATCCCCCTCTGATGAGATCAGACATGTTTCTTTTAAAAGCCTTCGAGCTTCCGGGTCTTTGCAGACCACCACAGAGTAATATCGTGCCTCCCGCCTTTTCCTGACAGTTACTTCAGCTCTAATTTTAAATGCTTTTCTCAATAAAGTAAAGTACTTTCTTGCAACTGGAAGATTTTCCGTCTGTATTTTCACAAGAAAACGGTTATTTTCCGTAATACTGATCTTTCCGCACATGTTTAAAATAGCAGCAGTCTCGGCCACCTGGCAGTGGCGTCCTCCGAAAGCCCTTGTGGAAAGCTCTTCCTTAATATCTCCGGAAAATGACATATGCCGTCCCTCCTGCTTATTTTCCTCTCGCAGCGTCCTTCCCGATATCCCGGTGTTCAAGTTTCACGCCATAATCATTCTGATTCTGAAGGCGCTCATAGAGCTTGTTTGCCAGAGTCACGGAACGATGCTTCCCGCCGGTACAGCCGATGGCTACCACCAGTTGATTCTTACCTTCCAGCACATAGTTCGGCACCAGAAACCGGATCATATCATCCAGCTTGTCCAGGAATATATGAGCCATCTCATAACCCATGACGAAGTCCTGGATCTGCCTGTCGTTGCCGGTCAGTTTCCTGAGTTCCTCATAGTAATAAGGGTTCGGGAGAAAACGCACGTCAAAGACCAGATCCGCGTCGCCTGGTATGCCGTATTTGAATCCAAAAGAGAGAACCGTAATCATAAGGTTCTTAAATTCCCTGTTCTGAATAAAGATCTTGTCCAGTTCCTGCTTAAGTTCCCTGACCAGAAGCTTGCTCGTATCGATGATATAGTCCGCGTCTTTTTTTAAAAATACCAGGCGTTCCCGCTCCAGCGAGATGCCCTGTTCGATGCGTCCTGATTCCGCCAGAGGATGCATACGTCTGGTTTCTTTGTATCGTTTTACCAGAACATCATCCGATGCGTCCAGAAACAGAATCTCATATACAATACCCTGGACAGCCAGACGTTCCAGTATCTGTTCCAGCTCGCTTAACGCCTTTCCGCTTCGCACGTCGATACCAATGGCTACTTTCGTAATCTCACTGTTCCCTGACGCCGTCAGCTCGGCAAATTTGTCGATAAAAAGAACCGGCAGATTGTCCACACAAAAATACCCTGCATCCTCCAGTATTTTTAGCGCAGTGGCTCTCCCCGCGCCGGACATACCTGTCACAATTACCAGTCTCATCTTATCTGCCTCCTCTACTGCCAGCCAAGGAATTTCACTTCCGGTTCCAGCCGGACTCCTGCATCTTCATAGACTTTTCTTTGTACTGTCTCAATCAGCTCCCGGATCTGGGACGCCGTGGCTTTCCCCCGGTTGATAATGAACCCGCAGTGCTTTTCCGATACCTGGGCGTCTCCTATAGAAAAGCCTTTAAGCCCTGCCTCCTGGATCAGCTGTCCGGCGAAATAACCTTCAGGACGCTTAAAGGTGCTGCCCGCACTGGCATATTCCACCGGCTGCTTTTTCACCCTTTGTTCTTTTAGTTGATCCATCTTCTCCTGAATCTTCTCCGTGCTGCCTGTACGCAGTTCAAACACTGCCTCGAGGACGACGCTTTGTTCTTCTGAAAGCCGGCTTTTTCTGTAGCCAAACCTCATCTCTTCACCTGTGTACTCCCGGAACATACCCTCTGCCGTCAGTACCTTTACCCTACGGACCACGTCTTTCATCTCCCCGCCGTAGGCGCCTGCATTCATCACAAGCGCGCCGCCCACGGTTCCGGGAATCCCGGAGGCAAATTCCAGGCCTGTAAGACCTTCTCTGCACGCCAGATGCGCCGCCCGTGAAAGGAGAACGCCTGCCTCAAGATACAGACAGACGCCTTTTACTTCAGCCTTGGCCATGTTTTTAAAAAGATGGATGATCACACCGTCGTACCCGTTGTCACTCACCAAAAGATTGCTTCCGTTCCCGACAAGATAAAAGGGCATCCCGGCTTTCTGGCAGGCCTGTATGATCTTTTGAAGCTGTTCTGCGCTTTGGGGCTCCACAAGATAACGCGCACAGCCGCCAACGCGAAAAGTTGTATGGTCTTTCATAGGTTCATCGGTCCACACATGCTCCTTTCCCGTCAGTTCCTGTAAGATACTTAACATATTCACCTCGCCATTTCCGTCACAGTCCGGCCCTGCTGCCTCTGCAACCTGTTTTCAGTCTGAAAATATCTATAGTACTATGATACATGAGTTCCATCTTTTTTCAAGTATTTTTTCACATAATATCCTGTATAGGATCCTGTATGTTCTGCCACCTCCTCGGGTGTGCCGCTCGTCACCACGGTACCGCCGCCGTCTCCGCCTTCCGGTCCCATATCGATAATATAATCCGCTGTCTTGATCACATCCAGATTATGTTCGATCACAATGACCGTATTGCCGCCGTCTGTCAGTCTCTTAAGAATCTCTGTCAGCTTGTGTACATCCGCAAAATGAAGGCCTGTCGTCGGTTCATCCAGAATATAAACTGTCTTTCCTGTACTTCTTCGGCTCAGTTCCGTCGCCAGTTTGATCCTCTGGGCTTCCCCGCCTGACAAAGTAGTCGAAGGCTGGCCCAGTTTAATGTAAGAAAGCCCCACATCATACAAAGTCTCGATTTTCCGCCGGATAAAAGGCACGTTTTCAAAAAATGCAAGCGCCTCCTCCACGGTCATCTCCAGCACGTCATAAATGCTCTTGCCTTTATATTTTACTTCAAGGGTTTCCCGATTATACCTCTTTCCATGACAAACTTCACAGGGAACATATACATCCGGCAAAAAATGCATCTCTATCTTCAATATACCGTCGCCCGCGCAGGCCTCGCAGCGTCCCCCCTTCACATTAAAACTGAACCTGCCTTTTTTGTATCCTTTCGCCTTGGCGTCGGAAGTAGAGGCAAAAAGATCCCGAATCATGTCAAATACGCCTGTATAAGTGGCAGGATTGGACCGGGGGGTGCGACCGATGGGGGACTGGTCAATACAGATTACCTTGTCCAGTTGATCCATCCCTTCAATGCTTCTGTGTTTTCCCGGAATCGTCCTGGCACGGTTTAGCTGCTTTGCCAGGCTTTTGTACAGGATCTCGTTGACCAGAGAGCTTTTCCCTGATCCTGATACGCCGGTCACACAGGTAAGGACGCCCAGCGGAAAGCTTACGTCTATATTTTTCAAATTGTTTTCTTTGGCGCCTTTTACCGTCATCCAGCCTGTGGGCACACGTCTCTCCTGCGGTACCGGGATACTGATCCTGCCGCTTAGATAAGCGCCCGTGACGGAAGCGGGGTTATCCATCAGCTCTTTTGCGGTACCTGTGGCCACTACCTGGCCTCCGTGTTCTCCTGCTCCCGGGCCGATATCCACAATGTAGTCTGCTGCCAGCATGGTATCTTCATCATGTTCCACCACAATCACCGTATTGCCCAGGTCTTTCAAATGCCTTAATGTATTCAGAAGCTTATCGTTGTCCCGCTGATGCAGCCCGATGCTGGGCTCGTCCAGAATGTAAGCCACACCCACCAGTCCTGAACCGATCTGGGTAGCCAGGCGGATTCTCTGGGCTTCCCCGCCCGAAAGCGTACCGGTCGCCCGGGTGAGGGACAGATAATTCAGTCCCACATCCATCAGGAACCGGATACGCGCCCTGATTTCCTTTAATATCTGATCCCCAATCAAAAGCTGCTGCTCTGTAAGGGACATATTTTCCAGAAACGCCTGCAGATCCTGAACAGACTGATTCGTCACATCATATATGTTCTTACCGCAGACCGTCACCGCAAGAGATCCGGGCTTTAATCTCTGCCCTTTACAGGAACGGCAGGGAGTGATCCTCATAAAAGTCTCATACTCCTGCTTCATGGTATCCGAACCGGTCTCCCGATAACGGCGCTCGGAATTTTTGATCAGGCCTTCAAAAGCCACCTGATAGACGCCCTCGCCCCTCTGCCCTTTATAATGCACGGTCACTTCCCGTCCGTCCGTTCCGTGGATCAGCATATACTGTATCTCTTCCGGAAGGTCCTGATACGGAGTTGACAGATCAAAATGGTATTCTTTTGACAAAGCGTTTAAAATTGCGTAGGTAAAGCTGGCAGGGTCCGTACAGGACTGCCAGCCCATAACCTGGATCGCGCCTTCGGCTATACTAAGGGACTTGTCCGGTATGATCAGATCCTCGTCAAACTCCATCTTATAACCAAGCCCCGCACAGGCAGGGCAGGCGCCGAAAGGATTGTTAAAGGAAAAACTCCGCGGTTCCACTTCCTCGATGCTGACGCCGCAGTCCGGGCAGGCATAGCTGGAACTCAAGGTCATAAGCTCCCCGCTCTCAATCAGTTCCACCACCAGCAGTCCCTCTGAAAGGCCAAGTACCGTCTCGATGGAGTCCGACAGCCTTTTTTCTATTCCCGGCTTTATGATCAGACGGTCCACAACAATCTCAATCAGGTGCTTATTATTTTTTTCCAGTTTAATCTCCTCAGACAGCTCATAGATATGCCCGTCAATCTTCACACGGACAAAACCGCTCTTTCTCGCCCTTTCCAAAAGCTTTGTATGTTCTCCCTTGCGGCTTTTGACCACCGGCGCCAAAAGCTGTATCTTCGTCCGCTCGGGCAGCGTCATGATCTGGTCCACCATCTGGTCTATGCTTTGCTTTTTGATCTCCCGGCCGCATTTGGGACAATGGGGTATTCCGATCCTTGCATAAAGCAGACGAAAATAATCATAGATCTCCGTCACCGTACCTACTGTGGATCTGGGATTCCGGTTCGTGGATTTCTGGTCGATGGATATGGCCGGGGACAGTCCTTCGATGCTTTCCACATCCGGTTTTTCCATCTGTCCGAGAAACTGTCTTGCGTAAGAAGACAAAGATTCCATATACCGTCTCTGCCCTTCCGCATAGATCGTATCAAACGCCAGGGATGATTTTCCCGAGCCGCTTAAGCCGGTCAGTACTACAAGCTCATTCCTGGGTATTTCCAGGTCAATATTTTTCAGATTATGCTCGCTGGCTCCCCTGATCTTAATAAATTTCCTTCTTTCTTCCGTCATCTGTCCTTCATCTCCTGCAATTACTTTTCCATATTCATCCGCTTATTA
Source organism: Lachnospiraceae bacterium UBA7182 (assembly GCA_002491115.1). Lineage (GTDB taxonomy): Bacteria > Bacillota > Clostridia > Lachnospirales > Lachnospiraceae > Hominiventricola. The sequence continues at coordinate 26,297 of DKVI01000080.1, forward strand.
TAACATAGCCGTGAAAAAAAGTACAGGAATAATATGAACATCTGTTCTGTATATTTTAGAGATTTATTAAAGATTTTTATGGTAAAATCGTTTATACTGTAATGGAGTCAAGACTTACAACAGGAGAACGACCATGAGAATTTTGCTTGTAGAAGACGATGAAAAATTAAACCAGTCCCTTGTATTTCAGCTTGAAAAAGAGGGATTCCAAGTAGACGCCTGCCAGGACGGAGAGGAAGCTCTCTATTATATCCGCCAGCATATCCATGACCTGATCCTTTTAGACCGGATGCTTCCCGGTTTAAGCGGCACGGATATCCTTCTTAAAATGCGCCGCCTGAAAGACCAGACACCTGTCATTTTGATTACCGCCCTTGGCACGCTGGATGACAAAGTCACCGGCCTGGACCTGGGTGCAGACGACTATCTGGTCAAACCGTTTGCGTTCCAGGAACTGATGGCCAGAATCCGCTGTGTGACCCGGCGCCCCAGAAAGCTTCAACTGAATGAGCAGTTATCTTTCGGCGACATTATCTACCGGACAGATGAAAATATGCTGACCGGACTTCTCTCTTCCTGCAGCATATCCAAAAGAGAAGGAGCGCTTCTGGAGGTTTTCTTAAGAAATCCCGGACAGACCCTGTCCAGGCCGCTTCTGCTTGCGAAAGTATGGGGCATGGACAGCGACGTGGAAGACGGGAACCTGGATAACTATATTCATTTTTTAAGGCGCCGGCTTAAAGCTGTGGGAAGTTCCATCTGCATCCGTACTGTCCGGGGCGTCGGCTACCGCATGGAAGCTTAAGAAAGGAAAACGCCATGTTTCAAAAAGTCCGTTTCCGCCTGGCTTCACTGTGTGCCGGGATCACCATATTCATACTTTTGGCCATGTCGTTGGGGTATCTGTATATCTCGGAGAGAAATCTTCGCACCAACAGCTATGTCTCTTTCAGGAATGACATGAACACCCTGGTCAGCAATCTGGAGCAGCAGACAGTCATCACCCATGAATGGCTGAATAAGATCGAAGATAACGGAAAATACCAAATCCACATTATTGACAACGGCGTTCCCTTTTTGTTTAACGAACGCAGTACCGAAGAACAGCAGCAGCTCTTTAAAACCGCCATGGAATATTACAACCGGAATTTTGAAACAGGAACTGCTTCCTCCTATACGTCCATCCACACGGAATTTCGTTTTTCTTCCACAGGAACCAGAAAAAACGACTACTATGCCTGTGTTGTCACCTCCGAACGCAACAGCGGAATCTTCCAGGTTGTCATTCTGGCTTCCATGGCTCCTTTGCTGCGCCAGATCCACACGCAGCGGATTTTATTCTTTCTTCTGGACGTCCTGGCAGCGGCGGCGCTGTCTTTGTTCGCCTGGTATTTTACCCGGCTGATTTTAAATCCGCTGGAGGAGAACCAGCGCAGGCAGACCCAGTTTATCGCCTCGGCCTCCCACGAACTTCGCACTCCGCTGGCTGTCATACTTTCCTGTGCGTCCGCCGCCGAACGGGCCTCCGACCAGGAACGGCTGCACTTTCTGGACTCCATCCAGTCCGAAGGGCTGCGCATGTCCCGGCTGGTGGACGATATGCTTCTTTTAACCAGCGCGGACAACCATAACTGGACAATCAAAAAAATACCGACAGAGCTGGATACCCTGATGCTCAATACGTTTGAAGCGTTTGAACCCATGGCCTCCCGCAAATCCATAGACCTTTCGGTCTCCCTTCCCGAGACGGCAGTTCCTCCTTTTTCCTGCGACCCTGAACGGATCAGCCAGGTTTTAAGCATCTTGATCCACAATGCTTTAAGTTATACTCCGAAAGGTGGGCAGGTATGGCTTACTCTTATATGGGAAGGAAAGAATTTGCGGCTTTCTGTTGCAGACAACGGGATCGGCGTTCCTGACGAAGAGAAAACGCGCATTTTTGAAAGGTTCTATCGTGCCGACCGTTCCCGCAGTAAAAAGGAACATTTTGGGCTGGGCCTCTGTATCGCTTCCGAGATCGTAAAAGCCCATCACGGACAGATTCTGATAAGCGATACGCCCGGCGGCGGCAGCACATTTACAGTCGTTCTGTAATCACTCGTCCTCTTCTTTTTTTCGTCCGGTCTTTTTAAGCCACAGGATCAGACATGCAATGGACAGTGCCGGTATCGCCAACGCCGCAACGAGCAGATTCTCAAAAAATGCGGTATCCCTCAGCTTATCCCCACTTTCTGCTCCGGGAACTTCTTCGTCGTCCAATCCGACAAGTTCCCGGGGAGTATCCCCTTCAGGAATAATAACAGCCTCTTCTTCCTGCCCGGATAACGCCCCCGCTTCTTCTGCAGCAGGTTCTGTCCTGCCGCCCGTCGAAACGACTGCTTCTGCCCGCCGTATTTCCTGCGCGGCTGCCTCCTCTGCGTTTTCCATATATCCCCTTTCAACTTCCTCCGTATCTTTGGTCCCTGTGCCTGTTTCCTGACCGCCGCCTCCCTGACCGGGAGAAGGCAAACGGGAGTATACAAATGTAAACACATTCTCCGCCGCGTTCTGTGACAATGTCTTCGTCAGATTGTAAGCCTGCGGCACATATCCTGGAATATAAATAAAAGCCGGCACAGGCCTGTCGCCAATATTACCATAGTAAGTTCGACTTTGTGCCAGCGCACGGCCGGCCTTGTCTTCATACCTCACTTCATAGGAAACCATATCTCCCCGAACGGCATACGCTATCACGTAGTCTCTGTCCGCGTCTGCCAAAACCGCGGATGTATCCACGGCGCTGTTATCTCTCCCGCTTCGGCGAATGCCTTTTATATAATATTTACTGTTGCCCTCCATGTTTACCGCTCCTTCAGCGGCTGAATCAAAAACAACAACCTCCCCTTTTTTAAGCCCGCTTACCTTGACAAAGCTGCCATTCTCGTCCGTGCAAACCACTGCCTTCGCTCCGTCACCCGCCACGGACACAAAAGAAGTATCCGAAAATCTGCCGTGATTACCCGCATAAAGCGTAACTGAATATGTGCGTTCTTCCGCTGCCATCCCCTGGATTCTGCACATTATAAAGGACAGACTCAAAACAAAAAATGCTGTCAATAATTTACAGTTTTTTTTCATGCGTTTCTTCCTCCCCGTCTTTCCCGGTATAAAGCACTGCATAAAAAAGCAAAAGTCCTCCTGCCAGCGCAAATAAGATTGACCATTTAAGCAGCCCTCCCATATCATTTGTCTGCGGATTGCCTGTTGTATATGTTTGAGAGACAAGTTCTGCAGGTGACGGCGTTTCAGAAGAAGAACGGCCTGACGATGCAGGTGGTTCCGACGGTTTCGCCGTTTTCTCTACAGCAAAGCACATCTGCAGATCTGCCAAAGCGTCCTGATACGCATTGCCCTGGGTTTCTCCGTCCAACGCCACTTTCAACGTAATCCGGCCGCTGCTGCCGGAAGACAGTCTGCCCAGATAGAAAAATTCCTCCAGTCCGTCTGCCGCCTCATGAAGCCCGGGGCCTGTATGCGTATCTTTTTCTCCTCCCACATTCTCACTGTCATAAAGAGCAGTTATAACTCCTTTGTTGTCCGTATATGACAACTGATAGATATATGCGCCTCCTTTTGCTCCCTTTTGGCTGTCCTCAAAGCTTGAAATAACCTGGTTTGACATATACCAGTCAGTTTTGTGACGATAGGCGTTTTTAAGCATAAGGCTGACTGTCACACTGTCCCCCGGCTGCAGACCATAAACCGCATCCACAAGATCCGCCGGCCTGAAATTGCTCTCCATCCGGCTTCCCGTAAACTCCACCTTCCAGTCGTCACTGCCCTGATATTCCTCTCCATGTACAGGCATTGCGCTGCTGACCAACAATACTATGGCCAGCCCGGCACAAATACGCTTCCTCATATTTATAATTCCTCCGTTACAGTTTTTTCTTCTGACAGACTCAATCTGCCGCCTTCATCGACTGATACCGCCACACCCCAGGCACTTTGGACAGCATCTTCACCGCTGTGTGTCTGCACGGCATCTGTTTCTGCTTCCAGCACAAATCCAAGTCCGTCATAGTCATAGGTAGTTGTAAATACAGTATACCCGTTCTCAATTCTTGTGCTTTTTGTTACATGCGCCATAACCCCGGAATCTATGGTAAGCGTATCGGAAAGGTCCGATGTCTGCTCCTCAGGCTTTAGAATGTTTGTATAGTAAAGAACTTTGCGTTCTTCTGTAGATGCCGCCGGATCTTCTATCCATTTTCCGCCTGTCAGATTCAGGCGAATCAAATCAGACGGTATATCTGTGCGTTTGTTTCCTTCCTGGTCTACCCAGTATTGATACAAAATCACTCTCACGTAGACATCAATAGAACCAGTATTGCGGACTCCCAACCGCTCTTCGTATGCTCTGCCCGGGCAGATCTTTTCTTTTTCAGACAGCATACAGGACAGCAGTCTGCCGTCTGTATCGTTTCCGTTTTCTGTCAATGCCGCACCGATATTTGATGTTTGCAGCCGTGCCGCATAATTTTCGCTATAGTAGGACAGTGCTGCCTGGCTGCTCCTTATTGTGCTTCCAAGCAGTAAAAGAATTGCCAGAGTAAACAGCATCCATGTTCTCATACATCTGCTCCTTCCTGAACTTTATCCTCTCTGTCCAGGCGGACTGCATGTTCCCAGTCCCCATATAATTTTCCTTCCCGTTCACAGACAGGCGCGCATTCCTGAATCACAATCACATTCACGCTGCCAGAAGATGCCTGCCAGCCGTCAGGAATTGCAACGGCAACTTCAAGCACACGGGTCAGACCGGCAGAAGGCAGAACGTCCTCATAATACCAGTAACCGTCGTCTTTTTCTGTCCAGCCCTCACCTTTGCAGGACAATGCCACTTTGTTGCCTGACAAAACTTTCACGCGCACAAAGCAATCCGCCGGACCTGTATTTTCTATCTGAATTTTTTTTACATTGTCTTTATATGTTTCCTTTATTCTCGTTTCAGGCTTTAAGGCGAGCGCGTGACCGCCTGCGCTTTCTGTATATGCAGTAAAATACGCAAGCGTTTCTTTCGCAGGCAGTACACATAAAAACGCCAATATACACACAAACAACACAGTTTTATTTTTTACTCTCATCTGTCTGCTCCTTCCTCTGCCGCTTCCCCACTGTAAACAGTCTCTTTTAATTCCCAGTTTCCTGTAGAATCATCATAAGAAAAATGGTTTATCACACCACTGCCGGGTATAAGCCCCCCGTGATAACGGTTCACGAATTCCACTCTGGCAGGAGCATCCGCATGATCACCCGGCAGGATCACTGCAGTCTGTTCAGGCTCTGTGACCGCTTCATAAGAAGCGCCGCTATACACTTCTGTCACAGTCACTTTTGCCCCTGCGGGGATATCCTTGACAAGCAGGCTTTTCTCTCCCGGCTTATTAAAGCAAAGAGACAGCACATCACTGTATACAATTTCTTCCCCCTTTACCGCTTCTACCTGAAAAACAAACAGGGCAGAACCTAAAGTTTCGTTATATGACTCCAGGGTTTTTTGAATCAGCAAGTCTCCAAAACAGGCTCTTTTCTCCGGCTTAAGCCGGACCTCCACACTATAACGCCATCTGTCGTCGCCGCTTATTTCATAATCATTTCCCGGCAGAGAAACCAGACAGGGCAGGAATGCATATTCGTAATCGCCCGCAGATATGGTACGCGGGCACAAAAGATACATACCCACCGGAAGTTCCACAGAACTGTCATTCCCCGTAAAAGTAAAGGTGCGGTACGGCGTATTTTGAGCGTCTGCCAGTTCTGCCGCGGCCAGGGCAGCCGCCTGCCAGTCCGTAACGCCTTCATTGATTTCTTCCAGCTCCGGACACGCAAACGCTTCTCTCACTTTATACCTGCCATACATGTCCACATCTGCCACACAGTACAGATCCATTTGTATACCGGCCGTTTTTAATGCTTCCCAATCGTCTTCGCCAAACTCTTCTGCATCAATAACCGGCCACAAAGTACAGGTCCTTAACAAATCTATCTGCCCCCTGGCCAGGCTTTGCATATAAGGCAGTATAACTGTCAGAACAAGCGCTACCAATGCAAAGAAAATCCGAATCGTCTTCTTATTTCTCATCATTCCCACCTCTTTTCTTTTCTCCTGCTCCTGTAAAGCAGGATCACAAGGCTGCCCGACAAACCAGCACATAAAAACAGCAGAATACCGGCGCCGCCGGTGGCAGGCAGCAGAAAATTCTTTCTATTGTAGACTGTTATATATATTTTTGATTCTTCCCCTTCTTCTGTCAGACATATCTCCAGCGGTTCTGCCAAAAGCCGGTAGCCATCCGGCGATTTTGTTTCTTTCAGGTAATAAGTCCCTGTCTGGAGCCCCGGGAAGTGAACCCTGCCGTCCGTGTCAGTGACATGAGGATTGTTGTCTACCGGATCCCGTAACTCTTTGTCTCTGTACAAAATAAACTCTGCACCGGCAAGCGGTTCCTCCTCCCTGTTTTTTTTCAGGATACACAATTCCTGTATCTTGGGAATATAACAGTTGATAAAAGTAAAGTTCAGAGGTTCCCCTGATAAAGTACCTGTCTGGACATACTGCCCTTCCTTAGGACTGTACTGGGTTCCGGAGGGTACTTCTTCTACTTTATAGTCTCCCGCTTTTAATTCTGTAAAGCGTGCGGTCTCATTGGCGCAGATCGTAAAGCTTCCTGTCTCATCTGTCTTATAGGTCATCTGAGACAAGCCTGACTCCACACGATATACGGCGCCTTTTACCGGAAAATACTCACTTGTCCCGTCCTCTTTTTTATACAAAATAAACCGAAATGATTTCTGCTCAAATGGTGCTTCCTGCATCGTATTTTCTACTATCTTTGTCACATTCAGAACTCTCCCTGTCTCTGCCGGTTTGTTGATAAAAGGAAGAACTTCCACACTGTCCGTCACTGTTTTGCCAATATATCCTTCGGCTTTAGACGGTACAAGCTGTATGTAATCCGACGTTCCGATCTCGCTTACATTGTAAACCGTCCCAGGATCCACACCGATAAAGACCGCTGTCTGACCCGGATTAAGAATAAATGTCCCATGTTCGTCTGTCTGATGCAGCTTCTCATCTATCTGCTCTCCTGTAGCGGCATAAAGGTAATACTCTGCCCCCTGCCATACCGAGCGATCCGCCCTGGTCAGAAGAAACGTAAATCCATGTTCCGTTTTACTGTGATCCCACATTTGTTTGGTCACGGCAAAAGACGCGCTGGCGTTGTTAAAAACTTCCAGGGTTACCGGAGACATTGTCGCGCCTGTACGGGAAGCATCCGCCGTCATGCGCCAGCCCTCGGTCTTTTGCTCTGTCACTTCATAGTCCACATCTGCCGGTATATCTTTAAAGACGGCTGTCTGACCTCCCCGTAGAGTAAACATGCCATCCTGATCTGTTACTCTGTCTGCAAGTGTCTCCCCCGTCTGTGTATCAATGATACTGTAGGGTTCTTTGCTATACCGTTTCCCGTCCAGTTTTAACAGAAACCGGAACTCAGGAGTGGGCGGAGCGGTATACCCCGTCGGAAAAGAAACTGTCTTTTGAATCTTTAATATTCCCGGATCTTTTCCCTGATTCGGAACATACAGGTTGACAAATTTTTCAACTGCCCCTGCCTCCGTCATAGTACCTGTAATAACCGTCCCCGCCGGAGGTTCTTTCTGCAAAAAATCTTTTCCGGGCACTTCAGATATCTCATATTCTGTTCCCACACCGATATATTCAAACATGGCCGTCTGACCGTCCGACAGGGAAAACCCGCCATATCGGTCCGTTTTAAAAGGCGTCTTCATTCCCAGTATCGTGTTAAACACTTCTTCTCCGGAAGCATCAAACACACGGTATTCCTGTCTGTCCGCCAGTTTTCTGTTCAGTTTTAAGATAAAGGTAAACCGCGCATCCCCGGGAATCTCAAAACCTTCCGCCGCGCTTTGGACCTGTTTGGTTACATACAGGTCCGGCGACTGTTTAGAAGTATTCTCAAACACTGCCCGGGGCACAGAGTGGATATCCTCACTGGCACAGGTTTGTATAAAGTTTGAAACCAGACAGCAGAGGACAATCAGTATGATTATCATTTTTTTTACATATCTCATATTTTTACAGTCCTCCTGTAATTATTCTATACCTGTCCAGGTAATGACACCCGATCGATAGCAACCCCATGGTTCGTTGCGGATGCTGCCCTTTTCCTTGTGAATCTCAACGGACTTAAGACTGTCACAGGAATAAAAAGCATAATCTCCGATGGTTTCTGTACTGGACGGAATTTCTATACTTTCCATACTCTTACATTGTGAAAAAGCCTGCCTTCCGATGCTTGTCACTCCTTCCGGAATTACTGCATTTTTGAGACTGTAACAGCTCTGGAACGCATAAGACCCAATTTTTGTAAGTCCATGAGGAAACATTATTTCCTTTAACTTACTGCAGTTCTGGAAAGCATAAGGTTCAATCGCTGTTACCCCTTCAGGAATTGACACGTACTCCAGACTGTTGCAATTTTGAAATCCCCATTCGGGAATACATTCCAGCCCCCGGGGAAGAATCGCCCTTTTTAAATTCTGATTTCTGGTAAATGCACTGTTTCCTATTGTCTTAACTCCTTCCGGCAGTTCTATCTCCACAAGACCGCTGCCTGCAAACGCTGCCGCACCAATATTGGTTACACCAGAAGGTATCTCTATCTTTCCAAGAGCGGAACAGTTGTAAAACGCACGTCCCGGAATTTGCTGCAGATTCGGTGAAAGCTCTATATCGGTCAAAGCAGAACAATATGCAAAGGAAGACTCTTCAATACGCGTTACACTTTCGGGCAGTGTGATCCCGGTCAGGCTGCTGCATTTTTCAAAGGCAGACCGTTCTATCGCTGATACCTGGTACATAACGCCCTTCCATATTATATATTCCGGAATCTTGACATCTCCCGTATTTAACACAATTGGTTCACCGGTGTCTGCATCAGATACTCCCTGTTTCACCATAGTACTGGTAAGGCCGATCTTTCTGATAATCTTCCATACCGTCCCGGCTTTCAACCCCTCACAGAAAACCGTGATATCTGCCGTATTTCCGCTGGCCGGCATCTGTGTTGGCTCAAATGTAAATTCATCCGCAATGGTTCGTATACTTCCGTCCGAATACAAAACCTGGACTTTAAAATCTTCTTTTTTTAATATTTCTCGTTCTGCCGCCCCCGGTCGAAGTGCCTGCACAATCAGTTTCAACGGAATGATTTTTGCTTTGGGACAGATCAGCATATGATGATCACTTAATTGAACCAACCTGTCTTCTGGCGACCCGGTAAGGCTTTTTAATGTACAAGTCGGTTTCACTTCTTCCGAAACAATCCACCTGGTTTTATCCGGCACTGAGAGCTTTGCATATTCTCCTGCCCGCAGCCGAATTTCACCTTCTTTGCCTGTCACCCTGCTGTCCAGAACCAGACCCGTTTTACTGTCACAGACTGTATAGGTAATTCCCTGTCCGGCGCAGGAATCAAAAATTTGCTCCAGAGATACAATTGTATCTTCCGATGCAGAAAGTACCTGTCTTAAATAAAAAGTGAATGTTTCCTCCAACGAAGTCTCCATTCTTTTTTCGACTTCTATTTCTGTCATACGGTTGCAGTTTACAAAAGCTCTGGCCAAATCCGGTTCCAGACTCATGTTATAGTCGCTTTCTGCAGCATTTTTCGCATCACTTTCTTTCCCATATCCGACCAGCCGCCCCCAGGCTGCATCTGAATCTTCCAGGATTTCCAGAAGACGTAAGTCTCCGCTCTTCATTCCTTCATACAGGTTCAGCCTTACAGAAGCATGTATAAATCTGACATACGGATATCCCTGCCTGGTTTTAGGCAGAAAGATCTGCCCGTCCTCCCCTGTAACCATCACCTGACTGCCGACTGCTCCCGCATCGTCAAAAACCACATACGCGACACCCGGCGCCGGGTTCCAGGACTTGCCGTCATACTGTTCCAGACGCCATATAAGTTTTGCGCCCTGAGGTACCTCCTGGGAATCAACTGTCATTCTTTTTTCGATGACAGAGCCGGTAAACGGTATTCCTGTAATCTCGTTATAAATAATTGCCACAGGATTTTCAGACACGGTTCCTGTTAACTTCTGATCATCTGCCGGAAATTTCTGAGATACTTTAAGCCACTCTCCTTTTGGCCATTCTATTATACGATGCCTGTCTTTTTCGGATTCGGAAAGCAGATACCGGGCATCTTCGGGTATACTTCCTTTGGGTATTACAATTGTCTTCCAGGGTTCAATGGTCACGGAACTTCCCTTTGTCCACTTATAGGCCGTAACTTGTCCGTCAAAGGGATCAATCACATCCACCATCGTATCCTTTTCAGGCCATATAGTTATACCACCTTTTCGCCTGATTTCCAGAGTCAGTGTCACTGCAGCGGTCTTTAAAAGTTCGGGCGTACGTTTTATCTCGTCCACATAAGCAGCTCCCGCCTGATCGCCTCCTGTATACTCCTTGCCGATCAGCAGACCTCCATCGTTTCCATTGACAAAAGTAACACTGTTTCCTTCACCTTGCAGAGTTCCGCTGTGAGAAGCTCCGTTTGCAGGATAAATCTGCGGGTACGTGTCATCCGGGGTCTCTGTCACCACAAATATATCCCCCCAAACCCCCGCTTCTTCAAAGACGGCTGTCTGACCGTCCTTGAGGACAAATTTTCCCAGGCTGTCAGTAAATGTTTCCGACAGGACGGCTCCGTCCTTTCCAATCACCGTACAAGGATAATCTTGAAGAGGCTTTCCGTTCATCATTACGGTCATGATGAAATCTCTTTGTTCAACCTCCTTAAGCTGCTCCTGATCTGTCCGGTCAAAAACCACTGTTTTCGCCACCGAAAGACGACGCTTCAAATAGTCATTGGTCATGGATATACTTTTTGTCCCCGCATATATGGGCATCGTTATTTCTTCACTGCCAGACACAGGCTTATATAATTCTCCGCTGCCTGTTTCTGTCACTACGTAACTTTCCCCTGCTTCCAGTCCTTCAATCCGGATTGTTTTTCCGCCAAAGGCACAGGTAAAAGTTCCGTCTGCGCCAAGAGTCCCCTTTATATCTGTTTCCTGCCCCTTTTCATCCAGCAGCGTCCATGGATTTCCTGTGACCGGCTCATTCTCTTCGGCAATTTTTTCAATGCGGAAAGTAAATTCCTGTTTGCAATCCTCAGTCTCCTGATGCGTAATCTTTTTCTCCAGATACAGGTCCTTCCATTTGTAACAGTTTGTAATAGACGCCTGGGTTCCTTTAACAGACAGGATTCCCTCCCAGGAACTGTCCTGGCAGATCCAGTCGGTTCCCTCTTGCGGCCCGATGTTTTCTGTAAGTACACATTTGGTTCCAACAGGTCCCGGGAACAACGCAATAATCTGCCCCTGCTGAATCGTAAATTCTCCGTTCTTATCTGTATGTCCGACTCCTCTGTCTCCAAGGCTTATAACTTTGGCAGGTGCTCCGCCGTCCGTTCGGATGCTGTCCACATACCAGAATTCCACATTAGACAGCGCTTCTTCATCCGAGGTAAGACGAAATGTAAACAAATCTTTGCTTACATCTTTCCCTTCCGGCACACCCTGAAGTTTTTTCTGTACATAAAGAATCGGCCGATACATATTTATTATTTTTATTGTCCGCACTGCAAGACTGCCTTCAATCGCCGTTGTATCTACAACTTCCGATTTCCAGAAAGGACTTTCAACTTCTTCTACCTGAATCTGCTCCACCTCAGGCAGGTTTACAAAAACCGCTTTTTCATCGGCAAAAAGAGTTAAACATCCATGTCCGTCTGTTGCGTACAACCGTTCTTCATGACACACCCATTTTTCATCTTCTTTTTTCCAGAGCTGGTATTCCTGGTTTGCAAACGCATCCGTTCCTTTTCCGTCACTTCTGCTTAACACAAATTCAAACGAAGCATCCTGGACGGCTCCGGGTATCTCTCCTTTAAACTCCTTTAGAACTTCCAGAGTTCCTGTACCTCCTGCCAGAACTCTGACTGCATCACCCTCCACTGTATATTCTGTATTACTCTCTTCATGGAACGAGTAAAAAGACGGGTTATTATAGGCGCAGGCGGATGGTCGTAATTCATCCGGCGCTTTCATCCGGATTTGAAACGTCACAGAATCCATGCTTTCAAGGACAAATTCTCCTCCGTCTTTTTTTCTGCCAAGGTCCAGCGCAACCGCTTTGACCTGTTCTAAGGACCGGCCTGTCTTTTCCTCAAATTCTTCCGCCGGATACCAGCCGTTTTCCGCTGTCAAAATATCTGACGGAAGTTGCTTTCCCTCCGTGATGCAGGCGTCCCGATCAGCGTTATAATAGACTTTCGGGGCGATCCCCATCTCTTCTAACCCATTTGTCACCACCGACCGAAAGGTTCCATGCCAGGTGTCACCCTCAAATGGCCAGAAAGGATCCGCGTTATTTTCTTTTCTGTCCTCCGCGGCCTGTTCTAAACGGTCATAAACAACAATGTTTTTAAGGCCCGATCGCTCTGCGTTGGATACAGTGATATCATAGGTATAACCTGCACCCGCTTCCACCACAGTGCTGCGTGTATAAGTCCCAAAACGGTCTGTATCGGCACGCACCAGTTTCTGGACTTTCGATTCTGCTGCCAAAGCCACATCTTCAACCGCTACATTTCGCGCATATAGTACATTCCTTATATGCGTGATACCGTCTTTATTAATGTCTTTTCCAAAATATTTGTAATCATCTTCAAAACCCGACGGAACGATCACGCCGTCATCGCAGGCCACTTCCTGTTCAGTCCCAAAAAGCGGCTCATGATACAGCGGCGCATCCCTGTCATCTTCCGGCATAAAGGCACTGATATTGGCGCCCTTTTGAGCCACATCCAGATCTTTCCAGTCATAATAAGCACTAAAGTGTACCCCCCATCCTTCCATCCATCTTCCGTTCGTATATACGGCTGCGTCCGCGCCTGTATATCGGATATGGAAAACTACCATAGTCCGACCGGTATTTTCATAGTTTTCGACAATATCCTTTTCCGAATCCACTATGACAGTTACCTGGCCTGTATCCCAGCTTCCCGGCTGCTCTTTAAATCTGACATTCAGACTGGTAATCCTTCCTGCAGTCACCGGACGGGACGGATCAAAGCGCATTCCATATGGGAGCAGATCATAAAAAGCCACTTCTTTTCGTCCGGGAGACGGTATATCCGCATTTTTCAAATACTCCATGCCTTCCCTGCCAAATATCTCATATCCGTCATATGCCGTCAGACAATACTCTGTCTGTACACGGCTGCCCTGTACGTCGTTGGAGCTTTTAGAGGTCTTGAAACTGGCAGCCTCTTTTAAAAGACCTGTTACCGTCTTAAACGCGTTATCACGTTCCAGAAGAATCGAATACAGCGCTTTTGTAGCGTCTTTTAACCCCGGTTCCCCATAGTTTCCGTTATCTTCACTCTGACTGTGCCAGTATCTGACAAAACCTCCGTCCTGATGCTGCATGCCAATAATACCTGATATATTTTCAAACCGCACAGAGTCTGCCGTCTTGCCTGACTGTATTTCCAGGAGTTCCTTCATGACAGGTGAATCATGCCGGATACATACCTTTACATCTATCTTACAGACAGTGCGGTAATTGACTGTCTCATGTACCGCTTTCACCCGCCAGGGCTTTTTATCTGTCAGCTCTTTGCTGAACTCATACCGCATGGTTCCCGATTCTTTCCAGGGAATTGTATCCACCAGCACCCAGTCCGTATCTCCCGCAAACATAGCATAAACTTTCAGGCTTTGATCAATTCCTTCCACGGATTCCGGCCCGCACTCTCTGTCTTCCCACACGTCATAACCCGTGTCGGTCTGTGAGACAGACACACCGGAAAAATAATAATCTTTGTCATCCAGCATTCTGCCGCTGTCTCCTGACGGATAGGCATACATAAAATCGTCTGCCGTTGTAAGGGTATAACTGCTGCCCTTTTTGTATTCCCCTATAAAACCGCCTTCTGCTGACTCGACCGCGTGGGTCAGGTCATACCCTCTGAAGGTCCCCGTTGTAGAAAAAGGAAAGGTTCCGTAATCCTCCTGCCGGGCAGATGCCTGTCTGTAAACTTCCAGCCATCCTGCATATTGTTCATTACTTCCTTTTGTAACACCGATCCGGTTACCGGGCGGATATACCCAGTCATAATCCGCGTAACTCCATCTTGCCGTATCGCTCTGATTCTGCACAGGATCCTTCTGATCAAAAGGCTCCAGTTGAACTTCTATTTCATTATTCAGAATTGTATCAGGCTCTACCAGGGCGGCCGGATACGCTGTCACCACATAAAAACGACTGCCCCAGGAACTTTCCTTGCATCCGGATTTTAATACCGTAAAGTTATCAGATACTGCCTGTCCTGCATCTAAAGGCACATAATAGCCCGCGGATGTATTGTTTTTCCATCCTGCCACTTCACCCTGGCTTCCTGTCTTACCTTCTATAGACGAGCTGTCTTTGATCAGCAGGTTCCATGGCTGAGTCGCATTTCCTTTGATCTTTACATCCCATACGACAAATCGATAATTTTTGAAATTTTCTCCGGAATATTTTTCAGGCAGTGAGCCCTGAATATAAGACTTCACCTGACTTTCCGTATATAATCCAGGGGTATAGCTCTTTCCCGACGCAGAATAAGGCATCTTGGATATGCTGGAAAGAGTGACAGAAGAATCTGTCCGTCCGGTCAGCGGTTCAAGTGTCCCGGTCTCAATGACAACCTCTTCACCTTCCTCTGCCGGTTGAATTGTGGCACTGATCTTCGGAGTCAGAGACCATTCGGTTCCGTCCGTGATCTCCATGATCTTCAGACCTTTATAGAGTACCTGCCAGGCAGCATTGCTCCCTGCGCTGATCTCTCTGTAATTAAAAAATACAAGTTCTCCCGCCTCATCATCTATGTAATAATCAAAAGGTGTACTGCGGCTTGGAATCGGATGATCCGGGTACGCCAGGGGTACCGCTACATCATCCGGTAAAGCAGGTGTTTTGTCTCTGTATATTAGTAAAGCAGACGGAATCCGTATCTCTACCGTACCTTCCGGAAAGTTCCTGCTGGTATGAAATTCCATCTGATATTTCAGACTGAAGTCCTGATTTTTTTCCACATAGTGGTCATCTTCCTGATTTACATAATAAGCATCAAAAGACCAGTCTTCTTTTTTTATCATCCGAAACAGGGAAAAACCGCTTTTCCACATGGTAGAACCTGCCGTTGTATTATCCAGATCTTTTAGTTCGTCCAACGTCATAAGGTTGTCGAAATCTTCTTCCTCCGTCTGATCTTCCGATTGCGAATTTTCGTCTTCCGGCTGGATTTCCCCTTCCTGCAAAATATCGTTTCCCGGCGGCGTTTCCCCCGGCTGGATCTCATCCTCTGCAGATGCTTCTTCTGATGAACTGCCGTTTCCCGCTAAAACTTCTTCTGCCGAAGCATCTTCTCCCGCAGGCAGTTCCTCCGCTAAAGTATCACCACCCGTTTCCGGTGTTACCTCCGACGGTGTGTCTTCTCCTTCAAATAAATCTTCTGGTAAAACATCACCACCTGCAGACGCATCTCCCGATGGAACATCCTTTTCTTCGGATAAAATATCGCCTTCTGCCGGCACATTTCCTGACGGCGAATCTGCCTCAGCCTGTTCCTGCTGCACTTCTGCTGCTTTTGTATCCTCTTGTGCCGCAACGGAAACACCGGAAAAAAGCAGTGTCAAAATCAGAAAAGATGCCAGTATTTTCTCCGGTCTCTTCCTTGTTCTCATAATAATCCCTCCTGTCAACTATATTTCTTAGCCTGTTTCCATTATAACCTAACCTCCCTTATCAATTTTATTAGCGATCTTTTCTTTTTCGACAAAATTACCGTCGATTTCTTTTTTGTATGCTTTCTCGCACATATGTCAAAATCAACCCGGCAGTAACAACCGCCCACCAGTATGCTCTTGCATAATCTATAAGCCTCGTTTTCTGTCGTTTATTTCCCACCCTTATTCCATGGACATAAAGCCTGTGCGTATTGATTCCATACGGTGTACAGGTAATCAAAGTGGCCAGATCCTCACCTTCCCGTATCTTAAGTGGATCTGTCTTATCCGGACTAACCGTTTCCAGACTGTGCACCTGGTAGGTCAGTGTTCCTTTTGGCATACGGATATAGAACAAATCCCCTGTTTCCAGCAAATCCAGCCTTGTAAACAATTCCCGGCTCGGCAGTCCTCTGTGGGCCGCGATGCAAGTATGAGTCCCCTCTCCTCCCACCGGCAACGAAGAGCCTTCCAGATGCCCTGCGCCTTTTTGCAGCACATCCGCAGAAGTTCCGTGAAAAACCGGCAGCTTCACCTGAATCTTTGGTATCTCCACCACAGCCATCATCCCTTTTCCGTCTACATTTAGCAAAGAATTATATTCATCCCCTGTCACATCTACACCGTCAAAAGCATCTCCTGGTGTTTCTGTTTCTTTTTTGTACAGCTTTCTATTATATGCACATGCTTTGGCACACATTTGGGAACATTCTTTCTGTTCCATTTTAAAAAGTGCCTCTTCATAGCTGTCATAAGCAGCTTTTTCTCCCTGTCTGTAAAAGATACGCATAATAAACGGGTAATCCATCAGACCAATACAAAGCAAAAATAAAAGCCCCCACAGGAGCTCTCTTTTCTTTCTCATATATCCCCCTCCCTTCCGCACATCTATTATAAACTTTACCCCCTTACAAGAACTCTTAAAGTATTCAAAAAAACGCACAGAAAAGCCAGAGGCGGGGAACCTCTGGCTTTTCTGTAACAACTTTTTTATGTATATTTATGATGATACTGCGATTTAAGAATAATCAAAAGGGAGGGTTTATTCATTAAGGGGGATTAGGGGGGGATGCAGTATCTACCATAAATACCCTTGTCAACAAGTGAACCTCACTTGGTAAACTAATTATACCTATTTACAAGTTAATTGTATATGGGCAAAAATATCGAAATTTCCGAGAATTTTGAAGATTTTATCGACAAAAAAACCAAATCACGGCCTTTTTAGTCCATATTCTCCTTTATTTTCATGTTTTAAAGCGTAACACTTTAAATCATTAAATCATATATCACAATAAAAAGCACTGTAACCAGTGCTTTTTTCATGAGACATCGGGGATTCGAACCCCGGACAACTTGATTAAAAGTCAAGTGCTCTACCAACTGAGCTAATATCCCATAGGCGCATCTCATATGCCCAACTGGGCTAGCTGGATTCGAACCAGCGAGATGCAGGAGTCAAAGTCCTGTGCCTTACCGCTTGGCGATAGCCCATTATCTTTGAACAAAGGTGGGTACAGGGACTCGAACCCTGGACCTCCAGAACCACAATCTGGCGCGCTGACCAACTGTGCCACACCCACCATATTTAAGATAACTGTGCCCGAAGGGATTCGAACCC